>JBGTCP010000576.1:0-4645 GCA_041748815.1 Chthoniobacterales bacterium | reverse complement strand
ATCCTGCACACACACTGAACGCAACCGCTCATCCCTTTGGCAGAGAATTTAAACTCGTATCCTTCCGATGGCTCACCGCAAATTAACTCTCATCACTGCACTGGCGTTTCTTTTCGTCGGAGCTGCCCAATTGCTGGCGGCTCCGGATCCCAAGTTCAGCGTGGTCGCCTTGGATAAAACGTTACCCGATGGCCTCTATGTGGTGCAAAAGGCAGGTGGCACGCCCCAACCACTTCAGTTCCTGAGGAACCGACGTGGACCCCATGAAAAACTTGAAGGCCGACAACTGAGCATTGTCCGACAGCAGCCTGGGGCAGAGGGAGAGGCACCAGTTTGGGAGAGTGTCGCGCAGGTGACCCTGGATGCCGGCAGATCCCGCTGGTTGCTCGTGTTTGAGCAAAATGGAGTGGGCTGGAATGTGCTTGCTATTCCAGACGATGCAGCGGCCCTGCCTGCTGATACCCTGGCCATCTTTAATGCCACCAACACTCCCGTGGAAGCGACGATCGGTGATTTAAAGTCGAATGCAGATGCGAGAAGATTGAGCAGCCCGGTAAGTGTGGCAAATTTCCACGCACGGGCCAGCTCCTTTAAAATGGTCACGCTGGACTCTGAAACGGGTCGTGAAACAACCGAGACCATCGAGATAAAGGATCATTCCGTCCCTGTGCGGCTCACATCCCGTGGAAAGCATCTCTTTGAAGCACCCTTCACCGTCACTGCCGGACAGCGTTACTTGCTGCTGGTGGCTCCCACTGAGTCTGAAACGCAAAATCCAAATCGCCCCCGTGTTTTGTTTCTCTCTGATCAATTGCCAGAAATCTAAATTTCTTGTTGCACGCACTGCGGATCGCGGTTATATGTAACGAAACAGTTTTCCGGGTTCTTTTACCCCCCGGTCCCCTCATGATCCCACACTCCCAAATGCATCGCACTCAATCCCACGGTTTCACACTCGTGGAGCTTCTCGCTGTTATGGCAATCGCGGGGGTGCTGCTTGGAATGACGGCCCACTTTTTGGGTGCAACGGGCTCAGGTGCGAATCCCCGCCAGGCTTCTCTGCTGGTTTCTTCTGTGGCTATGAACGTGCGCTCCCAAGCGATGTCCGCCCAACAGCCCGCACGCTTGCTCATTGATGCGGAGTTCGAAGCTGCAAATCCCGGCGACTATCTCCGGCGCCTGGCGACCGTGGTTTGGAATGGAGACGGCTGGGTGTTGCGCGAAGGTTCGATCCGGCTTCCGGATACCATTTTTCTTTCTGCAGATTACTCAAGCGGCTTGCACGACACGATGAGCTACGATTTTTCAGACGCTTCACCTCAGACCGGGACCTCAGGCAACCAAGTGTTCTTTATCGAATTTGATGCAGCCGGCAGGCTTATTCCTCCTTCCACTGAGGAAGCGCGGATCGTGTTTATCTCAGGCATCCTCGATCCACAAAGCGGTGCCCTTACCGTTCCCGATGCGCGCCTGCCGCAGCGCGACGGCTTCATTGTCCGTAAGGCGGGCCGTCTCACCTTCTTTCAGGAGCCCGATCAGATCACACTGGCCAGCGCGCCATGAAGTCTGCATCTTCCCCCCGCTTCCCGTCCGGTTTCACACTGGTGGAAGTTGTCCTGGCCATCGGTATTCTTGCCTTTGTGGTTGCTGTGGTCATTGGTTTGTTTTCGCAGCTCTATCGATCCGGAGATCAGGTCAATGACATGAGGGCCGCCATTGGTGCAGCCAACTCACTGAGGTCTCATTTGCAGGACGAAACAGAATTCAGCACCGTCTATGGCTGGGCCACCGATGGCAGCGTGGAGATGGTGTTTGCCAGTTTCCTTGCTGATGATAATGGCGATCCCAATGTCGATACCGAGGGACAGGTCCTGGGGAAATGGTATTCAGACTGGCAAACCGAAAGTGCTGCTGTGGAAGCCGCACGTCAGGGGCGTTGGCTCAAAGGTGTGCTGCGCCCGCATCCGACGGCGAATCCCGTCACAACTCTGCCCGAGCTGGCTTCCTACCCGCACCCGTACCTCGTCTTCGATGTGGAGATTTTTGTAGTGGCAGACCCCGATTTGACTCCAACAGGCCGGCCGGTCCTTAACACCGCTGTTGCGGTTCAGAGATGATGAAAAGCCTGCGGCTACATTCATCTAGGCGAAACTCGAAAATGGAGCTGCCACCAAATCGGGCTTCTGAACTTACACCACCCGCCCCGACGCGTCGTCCCGAAGTATTGAGAACCGAGCCGCCGGGGGCGTGCGAGATAGGTTGTGCGAAGCACAAGGCGAAGCACGATGGAGCGGGAGCGAATGAGCCAAACCTCCCTTTGGTCCGAGGGGCAGTTGTTGTGATCGGTGGAATCGACACGCAGCCGCAATGGTTTTGCCGGTCACGTCCGATTTCGGAAGTTGCTAAGCGCTCGCAAGCGAACCGAGCCGCCGGGAGGCGTGCGAGATGGGCTGCCGACAGGCAGGGCGCAGCCCGACTGAGCGGGAGCGAAGAAGCCAAATCCCTCCTTCGTCGCGATGACGCGAATGTGGCAGTTTTGGTTGACCGGAAGAATGAATCTTCGGGACAGACCCCAAAGAGGTCCGCAGCGGGTTTCACCCTCATCGAAATCCTCTTTGCCACCTTTATCACGGCATTGCTGGTGGTGGTCATTGCGGCTATGGCGAATCAGGCCATGAAAACCAATGAATCCATCGTGGGAGATGCCATGCGCAGCACGGATGCGGAATTTATACTCGAAACCGTGGTAGCCGATTTGGAGGGACTTGTTTTCTCAGAGAAACAGCAAGGGGAGGTGCTGGTGTATGAGCCGGAATTGATCGCGGGTGTAAGGACGGGCAGGCTCATGCTTTTGAGTGCCACCACCGATAATGATCCGGGGAACTTTAATGGCGCTCCCCGGGCTGTCTCATATCGGATTGCCCACCAGAATCCGATCGACGGAGGCAATACCGATCCAGTTCACTCACTGTATCGTGCCGTTGCAGATGCCGAAGCTACGTTGCTCCATGCGACCGGGCTTTCTGATTTGGAAGGCGAATTCTGGACGTCGCATGCCTCAGCGCCGGATCCGATCGACGCCCGGCAGTTTGTGGCGACCAATATTGTGGATTTTGATGTGCGGTTCCGGGTGCGCCGTATCAGTCCCGGGGGGATAATCGGCAACTGGGAGTGGACGGATAGAGATGACAGAGTGAGCATTACCACGGAGGGCGCGGTGGTACTCGCGGCAGGCCAGACTTCCGCACCGGCAGATGTGATATGGGAAGTGGATACCGCAGAAGTGCGCCTGATGGTGATTACCCCCCGCGGATCAACGCTGCTGCACGCCGGGAGTCTGCCGCTTAACGAGGTGGTCGAGCGCTTCGGCCGGGCGCATTTAAGAAGGACTGCAGCCTTCGCCGCTGGCGGTTGACTGCAACCGATGGGATATGAGCTCCTGAAATACCTCTATCCGAAGAGGTAAATCAACTGCACCTTTTTTCCCGCTTTCGCGTCCGCCAAATGTGAAGGATTCACCACAGAGAACCGAGAAGAGATCCACAGAGCTTTTGCAACTATGTGATCTTCCATCCTGTTCTCAGTGTCTGCAGGTGATCCCGTTCAAACTGAGACCTTGATTCTCGACATTAGTCGGCTGCGCAGGGAGTTTAGTTGTGTTTGCGAACTGGGTTATGAAACTCCCCATTTATGCCCGCTCGGGAGATCGTGAAGTTTCCTCGAACACGACCCGTGGCCGCGTGGAACTGGTCTATATGCAGTGAGGTATCAGGTAGACGTATTTGTTCAGCACACCAGGAAAAATCACTGCTCGTCAATGGTAATGGAAAACTGTACCAGACCTGTGTTACCAGGGGCTGGCCGGTTCAGGGACTCATTAACATCCGGAGTCTGTTGCAATAATACTCCCGCAATATCAAAAGATGCCGGGCGATCTTCCTCCCCGGCTTCCAGCGTGTCTGGATCGAGCACTCTCCACTGGCTGTTCTTCAGTTCCGAAAGGGAGGATCCCATTGGAGAATCTTCTCGCGTGGAGATCCACCATTTGCCTGCTTCACTGTTCCCCACAATGATCCAAGTCACCGATCCGAATCCCCCCTTTCGCACGGACGCCGCAGCCAGTCGCTCAATCGGGAGAAGTTCAGGAAGTGGGAACGCTGCAGCAGCCCGGAATATGCCCTTTACTGCGGAGAAGTTGATATCGCGGGTCAATTGGAAGTGAATTCCGTTCATGCCATCTCCTCCCAAAAAGGGGGTTAGCATCGCAGATACCCGAAATGTGTCTGAGCTATCCGCACTCTCAAGAACTGTCGCAAGAAATCCTGCATAAAGGGCGGAAGGGAAACCCTCATCAATAAGCGGCAGATTGTCGCGCAGGTTGGCGAGATCCAATGGTTTGCCGATTACCACAGGCGTTTCTGCATCAGCATCAAAATGCCCTTGATAAATCTCATCGGTCAACGGATGAACTGAGTCTGCATAGTCTTTCGATTCGGGAAGGAGCTGAATTTCGATTTGTGCGTGAGAAGTGCTCGCGCAGAGAAATACAACGGTGCTAAAAAGACTGCAAATTGATCTCATAAGTTGCATGCCTGCGCTGTTGAATTTTAGCGAGGAGAGCAATGTGTGATTCGATGTTTGCGCC
>JBGTCP010000575.1:0-14156 GCA_041748815.1 Chthoniobacterales bacterium | reverse complement strand
GGTAGGACGGAAATAAAAACCCTTCGTCGGCAATCGGCATTCGGTCTGAAACATCTCTGCGCCTTCGTCGATGCCGGATTGCACCAGCTCCTGGATTTTGTCGAGTTGCTCGCGGGAATTGATCGCGCCGACGTCGGTGTTTTTGTCGAGCGGATCTCCGACGCGCAGGACAGCGATGCGGCGTTTGAGTTTTGCTAGGAACAGGTCGGCGATGCTTTCCTGCACCAGCAAGCGTGAGCCTGCACAACACACGTGGCCCTGATTAAAAAAGATACCATTCACGATGCCTTCGACGGCTTGGTCAAGTGGTGCGTCGTCGAACACAATGTTGGCCGCTTTGCCACCCAGCTCCATGGTCATTTTTTTGTCGGTGCCTGCCACAGAGCGCATGATGGCTTTGCCGACTTCGGTGGAGCCGGTGAATGCGATCTTCGATGCGAGCGGATGCGACATGACTGCAGCGCCGGTCTCACCTGCACCAGTGACGATATTCACGACTCCGGGGGGAAGTCCTGCTTCCTGGAAAATCTCGCACAACTTGAGCGCGGTGATGGAAGTGGTCTCGGCGGGTTTCAGGATGACGCAATTGCCCGCAGCCAATGCGGGCGCAATTTTCCACGCCATCATGAGGAGCGGGAAATTCCATGGAATCACCTGCCCGACTACTCCGATGGGAGCCACTTTGCGGCCGGGGGCAAGGTGATCGAGTTTGTCTGCCCAGCCGCCATGGTAGAAAAAATGCGCGGCCGCCATCGGGATATCGAAGTCGCGGGATTCCTTGATGGGCTTGCCGCCATCGAGCGACTCGGCGACTGCGAATTCGCGCGCACGATCCTGGAGCAATCGCGCAATGCGATAGAGATATTTGCCGCGCTCAGCTCCGGGCATCACGGACCAGACTTTGCGGAATGCTGCGTCTGCAGCTTTGAATGCGGCATCAACATCGGCCTCCGATGCCAGCGCGATGTCGGCCAGTTTTTTTTCGTTGCCGGGTGAGATGCTGGGAAAGGATTTGCCGGATTTCGGAGCCACAAATTTTCCGTTGATGAAAAGGGAGTATCCGGATTGGAGCTTGGGATCGGCGGTTTCCGGGGCAGGATCAAATTCCCAAAGGTCGCCGAAGATGATTTCGCGGGAGGAGGGTGGCTTTTTTGCGGAGGCAGCTGGCATGGTGGTGAAGGAGTGGTGAGTTTTTAGTAGGCTTCGCCGGATTCGCTGAAGGTGTAAGGGGCTTGATATGCACCGGTGCGTTGTTTTTCGATCTGGCGCAGCAGGTCATTGAGCAAGGAAGATGCGCCGAAGCGGTAGCGGGTGTTGACGAGCCATTCGTCGCCCAGCGTTTCTTTAACGGCCACGAGAAATTGGAGCGCCTGCTTGGCCGAGCGGATGCCTCCAGCGGGCTTCATGGCAATGGGCTTGCCGGTATCAAGGTAGTAGTCGCGGATGGCTTCGATCATGACCTGATTGTTGCCGAGTGTTGCGTTGGATGAAGTTTTGCCAGTGCTCGTTTTTATGAAATCATTCGGCCGGAGGACTTCCATTGCGATGAAGCTGGCGAGGCGGATGTTGTCGTAGGTTTCGAGTTCGCTGGTCTCGAGGATGACTTTGAGGGTGGACGATCCGCAGGCTTCGACGACCTGTGCGATCTCGTCCTGCATGAGTGCAAATTCACCGGAGAGGAATGCGCCGCGGTTAATGACCATGTCGATTTCGTCGGCACCATCGGCGACGGCAGCGCGCACTTCGGCAAGGCGGGTTTTCAACGGTGCCTGGCCGGACGGGAACGCCGTGGCCACGGAGGCAACTTTCACACCACTCCCTTCGACGTGTTTGCGCGCATGACGCACCATGGCAGGATACACACAGACTGCCGCTACGGGCGGAACGAGCGGATTTTCGTGAGGAGTGATCGCCTTTTGGCAAAGCGAGGCCACCTTTCCTGGTGTGTCTTTGCCCTCGAGCGTGGTGAGATCGATCATGGTCACCGCGCGATTGAGGCCCCAGAGTTTGGAGGCGGTCTTGATGCTGCGGTTGGTGAATTTTACGACACGTTCCTCGACACCAACGGCGTCCACGGATCCGACGGCAGCCAACAACCGCTGGCGGGAGGAAAGTTGCAGGTTCAGCATTTGGAGAATTTATCGCAGATTGCGAGGCAAAGAAAAGGAAATCCTGTTTCCTGCTTTACCATGCCGCGCGAATGTTTCAGTTTTAATTATGGCAGGCACACATACCGTCAAGACTTCGCAAACCTGGACGCAGCGGCTGAGCGGCGCGATGGGCGGGGTCATACTTGGGATCTTGCTCTTTGTAGGCTCGTTCTTTGTGCTCTTTTTAAATGAAGGACGCTCGGTCAAGACTTACCGGTCCTTGCAGGAAGGAGCCGGCGAGGTCGCCTCGGTGCAAGTCGCACGGGTCGATCCGATCAATGAAAACAGGCTGGTGCATCTCGCGGGAGAATTGACGGCAGCATCGCCGGTGGAGGATAGTTTTTTCAACGTGGAAGAAGACGGGCTCGGTCTTAGGCGGAAGGTGGAAATGTTCCAATGGCTCGAGGAATCTTCCAGTGAAACACGCGAGCGTCTTGGCGGTGGGGAGGAAACCATTACGTCCTACACCTATCGCGCCACATGGTCACCGGCGTTAATCGATTCGTCACGGTTCCAACAAGCCGCAGAGCATCAGAACCCGGCCGGATTTTCCGTGGAAAGCCGTGAGGTGCTTTCGCGGGACGCAAGGCTGGGCGCCTATGAAATGCCTGAATCAGTACTCAGCCAGCTTGAGGGTTGGGAGCGTCTCGGAGCAACAGAAGAGCATGTTCCGGAGCGGGTGATCACAGCCGATGAATCGCCGCGCCAGTGGACGCTGCAGGACGAGCGGCTTTATTTGTCGCGGGGGCTGGAAGAGCCTGAAATTGGTGACCTCCGGGTGCGGTTTGAATTGCTACCGGAGGGCGATGCGAGCGTCATTGGAAAGCAAAACGGGAATACCGTTGACCGCTACCAAACGCGGGCGGGCGGCTCGGTTTTCCTGGTGCAATCCGGCATCCAGGATGCGGAGGAAATGTTTCAATTGGCCCAGGCGTCCAATCGCACGCTCACGTGGTTGCTGCGGGCGGCGGGATTTTTGCTGATGTTTATGGGGATGAATCTTATAGCAAAGCCGGTTGAGGTGGCTGCCTCGGTGGTCCCTTTTGTTGGACGGATTGTCGGCTTCGGCACAGGTCTCGCCTCGCTGGCGATTGCCGGTGCGCTCTCTATGCTCACGATCGGGATTGCCTGGCTGACTTACCGTCCGGTCCTCGCCATCCTCCTGCTGGTGGGTGCGGGGTTGGTCTTGGCACTGGGGTTCAAACTTGGTATTCATAAAAAAATCCCCGGACGCTCTGACAAACCCTGAAACGAAAATCGATCCTTCTATTTTATGAGTTCACCATCCATCCCTGACGACCTTCAATCCACGCTGGCGGCTGCCGTTTCCGACCAGAAGCTTCTGGCATCGAGCGCGGAAAATATTAAAACCACTCTGAGCCGCAGCAACGACGAAGTGACACACGCGGCGATCCGCGAACTCATCGAAGGCGCGGACTGGACCGAGCTGAATGACCGCTTCTACCGCACACTGGCATTCGGGACCGGCGGCCTGCGTGGCCGCACGATAGGCAAGGTTCTCACAGCTGCGGAAAAAGGAACGCCCACCGAAAATGGTCGCCCGGAATTCCCCTGCATCGGCACCAATGCGATGAATTACCTAAATGTCAGCCGGGCCACTCAAGGGCTTGCGCGATATGTCAAAAACTGGATTGCCAACCAGAATCCCACAGCCCGTGCTGCCATTGTGTTCGCACACGACACGCGGCATTTCTCGAAAGAATTTGCAGCCCTTGCGGCGAAAATTTCCGCAGATCTTGGATGCGATGCTTACCTCTTCGACGGACCCCGTTCGACGCCACAGCTGTCGTTTGCAGTGCGGCACGTCGGTGCGACTGCAGGCGTAGTGGTCACTGCCAGCCATAACCCGCCGCATGACAATGGCTACAAAGTTTATTTCTCCGATGGCGCACAAGTTGTTGACCCGCACGCGACCGGCATTATCGACCTGGTGAACTCGACCGAGACCTCGGAATACGAGCCATTGATGGAAGCGGATCGCGGCAATGTTTACACTCTAGGTGCCGAGCTGGACAATGCCTACATGGAACAACTGGAAGGCACACTTTTGCAACCCGAGCTGGTGCGCACGCTTGCCGATTTCAAAGTGGTATTCTCGCCAATCCATGGAACCGGCGGCATCATCTCGGTGCCAATGCTCCGCAAGCTGGGATTCACTTGCGAGACCGTGGCTGAGCAGGATGAGATGAATGGCTGGTTCCCGACCGTCAAATCTCCGAATCCTGAAAATGCCGAAGCCCTCAAAATGGCCACGGAGTTGGCGGATAAAATCAATGCCGATCTCGTCATCGCGACGGATCCTGATGCTGATCGCATGGGTGTGGTAGTGCGGGCGGCTGATGGTTCCATGAAGCTTCTCACCGGCAATCAAATTGGCTCTCTCATGGCATACTACCGCGCTCGTGCGCATTTGGAGAGCGGGCTCGTGACAGCGGAGCAAGCCTCACGGGCAACGATCATCAAGACCTACGTCACCACTGATCTGCAAAAAGCCATTGCCAAAAAAGCAGGCATGCATTGCGTGGAAACACTCACGGGTTTCAAATACATCGGTGCCAAGCTTGGCAAATACGAAGCGGCCCTGCCGGACATGATCCGCGACCGCTACAACACGCTTTCTGTCGCGCAAAAGCGTGAAGCTTTGCTCGAGCACTCGCACTTTTATGTCTTCGGCGGCGAAGAAAGCTACGGCTACAGCGGAGCGGATTTCGTGCGCGACAAAGACGCCAACATGTCGGTCGTCATGTTTGCCGAAACTGCCGCTTACGCGAAATCGCGCGGCATGACGCTCGATCAACTCCTCGATGAGATTTATGCGTCGCACGGATATTATCAGGAAAAAAACGGAGCCTTAGTTTTTGAAGGTGCGGAGGGTGCAGATAAAATCCAACGGCTGGCAGCCGACTACGCCGCAAATCCGCCCGTCGAAGTGGATGGCCGCAAAGTGGCCTCGTTCCTGAACTTCGCGGTTGATGAAATTTATGATTCTGAGGGAGACCGTGTGCCTGCAGAAAAAATGCTCATCGTGACATTGGAAGACGGCGGACGCTTCGCAGTGCGCCCATCCGGCACGGAACCCAAAATCAAATATTACCTCTTCGCGCGGGTGGATCCGCCGGAGGAAGGCGCGTTTTCATTGGCTCAGCTTGCCGACATTAAATCCGAAGTGCATGACTCGCTGGAATCGCTCTGGACCTGGCTGCAAGCCGATGCGGACCAGCGCCTTGCCGGGTAGAATCCCATGTCCGACAAGGCAAAAGAAGCCCGCCATCGCACGACGCTCGCTCAATGGCGTGGTGTGTGGGAAGAGCGGCCATTGCCCGACCGCACCGCACATGTCTCCGACGCATTGCACTCGGTGATGAAAAAATTCGGCCTCTCCGAGCGCTTGCGCGAGACCGAGATGGTCGATGCGTGGCAGGGCATCGTCGGCGATTTCCTCGCGCAACATTCGAAGCCGGATTCACTGAAAGCGGGCGTTTTGTACGTGAAGGTCCTGCAACCCACCGTGCATTACGAACTCGACCGCGTTCACAAACCCCGCATCCTCAATGAAATGAAATGCCGCTTCGGTGCGCGCAACATCCGGGATATACGCTTTCGATTGTCGTAGAGCGGATCAATTCAACCGCAGAAGTTGAACCCCTCACACTGATGGCCTCGAGAATTGTTGAGCTTTCTTTAATGCTGGCGAAGATGTGACAAGAGGACTAAATCTTAGAGGCGGCGCTTTGATCGACTAGATCTGACAAATACTCCGGTGCTAAGTCGGCTCCGTTGGGCCAGGCGATGGTGCCTCCCTCAAGCCGAACGGATGCGAAGACCTCAGGATCCTGCAGCGCCTGGAAGATCGGACCATCAAGCTCGGACTCAAGGTCAACCTCCCCTGCCTCGCCGTTATTGAACTCCAAGTATAATCTATTACCACCCAAATATCGCACTGATTGTATTCTTAGAATTTTTATAACATTACTCCAATGGTTGAATCTGATTGAGGGGCTGTTCGAGCCTAGCAAGATTCCAATCAGCCAGCAAGTCAGTCCTATGCAAATCGGCCCATTCCAAAACTGCACTCAAGGCGCGCTTGGGAAATTTTCCCTCCACGATCCCGGTTTCGATTTCGACGGTTATTTCATAATCACCGTATTCCGCATGAAAATGAGGTGGGGCATGGTCTCGATAGAACATGCGAATTACGATTCCCAGAAATCGACTAATTTCAGCATATCTTTTCTCCGTCAAAGTCCTGTCGTTATCGCACAGACGGAAATGAACGTCCAGCCGCTCAATTTAGTTCGGATCGATCAGTGTTCATCGGTGCTTGGATTACTTCACGTACACTTCTGCCCCCTGCTCGCGGAATTCCTTGGACTTCTCTTCCATTCCTTTTGCGAGGGCGGCTTCTTCGGAAATGGCCTGTTCGGCGGCGTATCTGCGCACGTCTTCCGTGATCTTCATGGAGCAAAAATGCGGGCCGCACATTGAGCAGAAGTGGGCGGATTTTGCGCCTTCTTGCGGGAGCGTTTCGTCGTGAAATTCGCGTGCGGTTTCGGGGTCGAGGCCCAGATTAAACTGATCCTCCCAGCGGAATTCGAAGCGCGCTTTTGACAATGCATTGTCGCGGTGTTGAGCACCTGGATGTCCTTTAGCAAGGTCTGCCGCGTGGGCTGCGATTTTGTAAGTGATCACACCGTCCTTCACGTCCTTTTTATTCGGCAGCCCGAGATGTTCTTTCGGGGTGACGTAGCAAAGCATCGCGCATCCATACCATCCAATCATCGCGGCGCCGATGCCGGATGTGATGTGATCGTAACCAGGAGCAATGTCCGTGGTGAGCGGCCCGAGTGTGTAAAAAGGAGCTTCGTGGCACCACTCGATTTGCTTTTCCATGTTCTCCTGAATCATATGCATCGGCACGTGCCCGGGGCCTTCGTTCATGACCTGCACGCCATGTTCCCACGCGCGTTCGGTGAGTTCACCTTGTGTCTTCAACTCGCCAAATTGCGCTTCGTCGTTGGCATCGGCCAGTGATCCGGGGCGGAGTCCGTCGCCGATCGAAAAGCTCACATCGTAAGCCGCGCAGATCTCGCAAATCTCATCCCAATGGGTGTAAAGGAAATTTTCTTTGTGATGCGAGAGGCACCACTTCGCCATGATGCTGCCGCCACGTGAGACAATGCCTGTCATACGCTTTGCCGTCATCGGCACATAGCGCAACAACACACCAGCATGGATCGTGAAATAATCCACCCCCTGCTCGGCCTGCTCAATGAGCGTATCGCGGTAAATTTCCCAGGTCAGCTCTTCGGCGCGTCCGTTGACCTTTTCAAGCGCCTGATAAATAGGCACTGTGCCAATCGGGACCGGCGAATTGCGCAGAATCCATTCGCGCGTCGCATGAATATTTTTGCCCGTCGAGAGATCCATTACCGTGTCCGCCCCCCACTTCGTGGCCCAGCGCATTTTTTCCACTTCCTCTTCGATGGTCGATGCGACCGCGCTATTGCCGATGTTGGCGTTGATTTTCACCAGGAAATTGCGACCGATAATCATGGGCTCCAGCTCTGGGTGATTGATGTTCGCCGGGATAATCGCGCGTCCGCGTGCAACTTCGTCGCGGACAAATTCCGGCGTGATTGACTTCGGAATGGCTGCGCCAAACGACTGCCCCGGGTGCTGGTGCAGCAACGAATTGCGCGGCGCTTGATCGGAAATCTGATCGCGCAACGCCTCAAGCCCCATGTTTTCACGGATCGAAATGTATTCCATCTCCGGCGTGATGATCCCCTGCCGTGCATACCAAAGCTGCGTCACCGGATGCCCGGCGGAGGCGCGAAGCGGAAGGCGACTTGAGGAAACCGGTGCGCCTTGAGAAGAAAATCGGCCGCTGCGAGCTTCGTCGCGTTGAGCCTGCGTTTCAGAAAGGTAGCCATTATCCTGCGGGCGGATTTCGCGGCCATCGTATGCCTCAACATCCTTGCGATCACGGATCCAGTCGTGCCGCAGCTCCGGCAATCCCGCGTGGGCATCGCAGACGATGTCCGGATCGCCCCAGGGCCCGCTCGTGTCGTAAACCCGCACAGGATCATTCGACTCGATGGAATTATCCGGCAATCGTGTGTCAGCCAGGCGGATCTCGCGCATGGGGACCTGGACCTGCGGGTGCAGTGTGCCCGGAAGGTAAACGCGGCGGCTGTTGGGGAGCATTTCGCTGCTGTGGGGAGTCGGCGTTGTGGAATCGGAGTCTGAGATCATGGTGCTTGGGATTTTCCTGTGAGATAAACAATGCGGAGGAAAATCTGCCGCCCGATGCCGGGCATAGCTTCCAGTCTGACTCCCTGCGTCGGCATTACCCGCATCAGGTTCCCAGGGTCATCCGGACATTTCAGCCCGGAACTCTCAGCCATTCAACAGCTCCCCCGCACACATGGAAACCTAGGGGATCGTTCTCCCGCTGTCAATGAGAGGTTCCGTTCACATCCAAGCGACTGGGTGTGATGTTAATTGGGTCCAGATTTTGAATTCAGTCCCTGCGAAACGCCAACGGCGTTTTATCTATCAGCCCATGGTTGCGAGGCACGAGGGTTACAATCTCTCTGCGAATAACTCTGAAGGAGTTGCAGCTTGGCGTTTGGGATAGAACCCCGTTGGCGTTCACTGCCACCAGTTTAATCACACCATCAACGAAAGAATTGCGCACTTTTCTATTGCATTCCCGTGTGGGCTGGTTATTTTCCCCACCCCTATGCCAAAACCCATTGCCAGAAGCAAAACCAAGAAGGCTGCTGCAAAGCGCTTCAAAGTGACTGGAACGGGCAAGATCCTTCGCCGTAAAGCGGCCAAGCGTCACTTGCTCAGTTCCAAGAACGCGAAGCGTCGTCGCAACCTCGGAAAGGTGACCCTCGTGGACGCCACCGATGTCGCACGTGTGCGCGAATGCCTTCCGTTCAGCCATTAATGTGCTGAACGCGTAGTCACCGGACTTCCCGTCTGCCGGCTTCACCGCCGGATATCCGGACAGATGAGGCGCGGAAGTCATCAAATACTAAAAACAATCCGTCCGAATGGAGTCCCTGCGATGAGCGGGGAATGATAAAATGCCAAGAGCAACAAATGCACCAGCCAGCCGTGAGCGTCGCCGCCGCGTGCTTGCCAAAGCCAAAGGATTCCGTGGATCACGGTCCAAACTATTCCGCTACGCCAAGGACGCGACCTACAAAGCGCAGACCTGGGCCTACCGCGACCGCAAAAACCGCAAACGCACTTTCCGCAATCTGTGGGTTCTGCGCATCAACGCCGCCTGCCGTTTGCAGGGCGTCACTTACAGCCGTTTCATGGAAGGCATTAAAGCTGCCAACATCGAGCTCGACCGAAAGGTCCTCTCGGAAATGGCCATCTCCGAGCCAGCCGCGTTTGAGTCCATCGTCAATGCCTCGAAAAAGGCACTCGAAGACAAAAACGCTGCAGCCACGGCCTGATCACCCCGCACATCCAGCCGGGCAAGCCGCTTGAACTCAAGCAGCACCACGCCCGGAGGTTGATGGTATGGAGCAAACACTGACGGAAATCTCAGCCGCAGCACTTGCGGAGGTTGCCAGTGCGTCCACGCATCCCGAAATCGATGCCGTGCGTGTGCGCTACCTTGGCAAGACGGGCGAAATTTCCAAAATCAGCGAAGGCATGCGCGATGTCTCGAAAGAGGATCGTCCGCGCTTCGGCAAACTTCTCAATGAAGTGCGCACCGCTGTGCAATCCGCCATCGACGCCAAGGTCGCCGATCTGCAGGCGCAGGCCGATGCTGAGGGATTCCGCAATATTGATGTCACGCTGCCCGGTACTCCGACGCCGGAAGGCCGGCTGCATCCGGTCACGTTGCTGGAAAACCGCGTGATCGATGTGCTGCGGCGCATGGGATTTGCGCTGGCCGACGGGCCGGATATCGAGGACGAGTGGCATTGCTTCGATGCTCTGAACACCCCCGCCGATCATCCCGCCCGCAACGAGCAGGATACTTTTTACCTTCCCGATGGCCGCCTGCTGCGCACGCAGACCTCCACCGTGCAGGTGCGTGTCATGAGGAATGAGCCACCGCCGATCCGCATCATTGCTCCCGGTGCCTGCTACCGCCGCGATGAAGTGGATGCAACGCATCTGGCGCAGTTCAATCAGCTCGAAGGCCTCTACGTCGACACCGACGTCTCGCTGGCCGACATGAAAAGCACCATCGAGCAACTCGTGCATGAGACTTTCGGTGCGGATACCGAGTTGCGCTTCCGTCCGCACTTTTTCCCGTTCACCGAGCCAAGCTACGAGATCGATATCCGGCTTGAAGCGCTTGGCGGCAAGTGGATGGAACTCGCCGGATGCGGCATGGTAGATCCGGCAGTCTTTGAAAATATCAACACCGCGCGTGGCGATCGTGCATTTGATCCGGAAAAAGTCAGCGGATTCGCATTCGGCTTCGGCATCGACCGGCTGGCAATGATCCTGGCTGCTTTGCCCGACATTCGTCTCCTCACAGAAAATGACGTGCGCTTTCTTGCGCAATTCCAAGCATGAAGTTCTCACTCAATTGGATCAAACAATACGTCCCCGTCGCAGCGGATACCGCTAAATTATCCGACCTGCTGACGTTCGCAGGCATTGAGGTCGAGGGGATTGAGGAAAAGGGCGGCGACTTCCCGAATGTCGTGGTCGGCAAAGTGATTTCCTATGTCCCGCACCCCAACGCCGATCGCCTGCGGCTGTGCCAGGTCGACGATGGCAGCGGCATGGCCCGGCAGATTGTTTGTGGGGCGAAGAATTTTGACGTTGGAAGTTGTGTCCCGCTGGCATTGCCCGGGGCCGTGCTGCCCGGGGATTTCAAAATCAAAAAAGGCAAACTGCGTGGCGAAGTGAGCGAAGGCATGATGTGCTCCGCCAAAGAACTCCTCATTGCCGAGGATGCCGATGGATTGCTCATCCTCCCGCCGGACTCCGTGCCCGGCACGCCGATCTCGCAATTGCTGGACAGCGACACGGTGGTGGAAGTGGAAATCACACCGAACCGCCCGGACCTTCTCAGCCATGTCGGCATCGCCCGCGAGCTGGCACTGCTCACCTCGCAGGTGCTCACCACACCCATGCTGACCGACGCTCCGGCAGGTGACCCTGCGATCTCTGTGTGCAGCGAGGCGATAGAAGATTGCCCGCACTACACGGCGACGGTCATTCGTGGAGTAAAAGTTGGACCAAGCCCGGATTGGCTGGCGAAGCGTCTCACGTCCATTGGTCTCCGCCCGATCAATAACATCGTCGATATCACGAACTTCGTGCTCATGGAGCTGGGTCAGCCATTGCATGCGTTTGACCGCGCGAAGCTCACCGGCGGCATCGTCGTGCGTCACGCCCGGGATGGCGAAACGCTGGCCGCGCTCGATGGCTCCACCGTCAAGCTCGCGACAAACCATCTCGTCATCGCCGATGAATCAACCCCCGTTGCCCTTGCAGGCATCATGGGAGGCGAGCCAACCGGCGTCAAGGAATCCACCACCGAGATTGTTCTCGAGAGCGCTTATTTCCGTCCTGCCTGCGTTCGCCGCACCAGCCGGGAAGTCGGAATTTCCTCCGATTCCAGCTACCGCTTCGAACGCGGAGTGGATCCGGCAGGTGTGGAATCCGCAGCGCTCCGTGCAATAGACCTGGTCCTTGAAATTGCCGGTGGTGAGGTAGTCGGCGGCATCGCTTCCGCAGGTGCGCCAAAACTTTCCCTCGAACCCGTCACACTACGCAACGACCGCTGCCGCAAATTGCTTGGAGCAGACATCGCGGATCAGGAAATTGTGCGCATCCTCACCGCGCTTGGCTTGAAGGACGACCGCAGCGAAACGACAGGGACACACACATGGCAGATCCCCTCCTTCCGTGCCGACCTCACGCGCGAAGTGGATTTGATCGAGGAAGTCATCCGCGTCCACGGCATCGAGAACGTGCCATCCCGCAACCTCGCCCGCTTCCTGCCTGCCTCCGCAAGCGACCTTGCATTCGACTTCCGCCGCCGCATGTCCCGCAAGATGATCGGTGCCGGATTCTACGAAGCCCGCACCACCACCCTCGTTCGCGAGGCGTCGCTGGTAGATGACGTCTTCGGCCCGCGCGAAATCCTGCGCATTAAAAATCCGCTCGGCGAAGACAGTGCGGCACTGCGCCCCAGCCTCATTCCCGGCCTGCTCTCCGTGGTCGAGACCAACATTCGCAAGTCCACTGCCGATCTGCGCCTTTTCGAAGCAGGACGCGTCTTCGAGCAAGGTGATCGCGAGGAACGTCGCGTGCTCGCGATGGTGATGACCGGTCGCACGACACCGACCGGATGGCAATCCAGCGATGCCAAAGTCGCCGATCTGTTTTCGCTAAAAGGCGTGATCGAATCCTTCGGCATCCCCAAGCTCACGGCCGTGCAAAACGAAAAAGAATCCCTCGCGCTGTGCGCGGCGGTTTACTGCGGCAAAACCTGTCTCGGCCATCTCGGCCAGCTCACTCCCGCCCGCGCCCGTGATCTCGGCACCGATGCTCCCGTTTTAGTGGCCGAGCTCGACTTCGATGCCCTGCGCGAAGCGATACCCGTACGCTTCGCCTACCGCGAGATCCCCCGCTTCCCGGCGATGACCCGCGACATTGCGATGTTGCTGCCATTGGACACGCCGCATGCCGCTGTGGCTGACGCTTTGAGGTCTGCCAATGAGGCGCTCCTCGATGACATTGTCATCTTCGATATCTTCACCGATCCGACTGGCGAAAAGGTGCCTGCCGACCGCAAATCCGTCGCATATTCCTTGACTTATCGGTCCTACGAGCGCACCTTGCAGCAAGCGGAAGTCAACGACGCGCATGCGCGGATGAAGCAAGTCTTGAACAGCAAACTGGGCGCAGATTTCCGCGAATAGCCGGGCCGTTATTGACTCCCATGGAATCGGTGATTCCCCGTTCGCCGTCTTTGTGCAATTCCAACCACTTTTGGATTTTGATGGGCGCTGATAAATTACTGACGCCACCCGTTGGACGTTTCTGTGCTTGTTTACAATCCGATAAGCGGTAATTTTCAGCCATGATCTTGGAAACCATGCCCGACTTAAAACATCTGACGACCAGTCAAAAGCTGCTTCTGGTCAGCGAGCTTTGGGATGATCTGGCGGCGCATCCAACGGAGGTCCCGGTCTCCCGCGAGCAAATTGCAGAGCTTGACCGCCGCATGGAGGCTTACCGGCTTGACCCCAGCCAAGTCACCACTTGGGGTGCCATTCAGCACCGAATCCTTGGCAGGACTCTCAGCAGTGAGTGAGCTGGTTTTCCTGTATTCCGCCGGATGCCGACCTCCAGTTACGAATACGACCAGAGATTGCTCCAGTGTTTCACGAGCCATATCGGCGGCTTTTGGTTCATGGTTTCCCGTATGGAATCTTCTACACAGTCGAAGGCCGTCGCATTATTGTCTCCGGCATCATGGACCTTCGCCAAGATCCCGAAGTCATAAGCCGGAGACTTCCGGCATGACATAAGTCCACCTCACTTTGCTCAGTTATGACTTTTGCAGGTTGCCGCCACCCAACGGGATGAAGGTGCCTGCCGACCGCAAATCCGTCGCATATTCCTTGACTTATCGGTCGTATGAGCGCACCTTGCAGCAAGCAGAAGTCAACGACGCGCATGCGCGGCTGAAGCAAGCCTTGAGCAGCAAATTGGGCGCAGATTTCCGCGAATAACCGGGAGTTTTTTCGAAGGCACGGGCCGGAGAATTTCCTCCCGGCAAGTTCTTTGAGAATTTCAGGACAGCAGCGGAGGATCGGAAGCCATTGGGGTTTCACTCCTGCAGTTGATCCATCACTTTTACCCTGCGGTGTTCGAGATCATGACGAAAATTCCGAACCGATATTGAATCATCTCCAGGAGACTTGGTTGGCGCGCGAAATGACAGGCCTTCATTGGAAGTCAAATCAGGCGTCAACGGTT
>JBGTCP010000574.1:0-1546 GCA_041748815.1 Chthoniobacterales bacterium | reverse complement strand
GACCCATTGGCGGGACTTGGAGCTTTGCTCGACGGCTTCGAGTACGCGTTGATTGATGAGTCCATCTTTGAAGGTGGGTTGATCGTTCCTTCCACTGACGACGGCTTTCACGAAGTCGGCGAAGGTATGTGTGAATGTGTGTTCGTAGCCGATGATGTGTCCGGGCGGCCACCATTGACCGACGAAGGGATGATTGGACTCGGTGACCAGGATGTCGCGGAATCCAGCAAGGCGGCTGTCATCGGAGGCATTGAAATACTGGAGGCGGTTCATGTCTTCGAAGTTGAAAGCGATGGATCCACCGCTGCCGTTGATCTCGAAGGTGATGTGATTTTTGCGGCCATGCGCAAAGCGGGTGGCTTCGAGGTTTGCCATGGCACCGTTTTTAAACCTTCCTAGCATGGTGACTGCATCATCGACGGTGACTTTGCCCATGGTGGCAGATTTTTTTGCGCTGAGTCCGGCACCGGCTTCAGCGACGAGCGGGCGTTCTTTGATGAAGGTGTCCATGAGGCCGCAGACGTCGCGGAATTCGCCGACGAGATAGCGGCCGATGTCGATGATGTGGGCATTGATGTCGCCGTGAGTCCCGGAGCCTGCGATTTTGGATTGCAACCGCCAGACCAACGGGAATGACGGGTCAGTGATCCAATCCTGTGCATAACGGGCGCGGTAGTGATAGATGCGATCGCCGAGCGCGCCTTCCTCAATCATCTGCCTGGCAAGTGCGACGGCGGGGATGCGGCGGTAGTTGTGGCAAATCATGTTGATGGTGCGGTGCTTTTTCACGGCAGCGACCATTTCTTCGGCCTCGGTGGTATTGAGGGCGATGGGCTTTTCGCAAAGAATGGCTTTGCCAGCCGCAGCGGCTGCGATGGCGATCTCGGCATGGGTATCATTCGGCGTGGTGATGTCGATGATGTCGATCTCCGGGTCCTCAACGACCTTGCGCCAGTCGGTCTCGACGTGGCTCCATCCGAGCTGATCGGCAGCGGCTTTGACGGCTTTTGCGTTGCGTCCGCAGATTGTCTTGAGTTCAAGATTGGCGGGAAGGTCGAAAAATCTGGGGGCCTGCCGCCATGCATTGGAGTGCGCGGTGCCCATGAAATTGTAACCGATCATGCCGATCCGGAGTGTTCGTTTTGTTGCCATAGATGAGTGATTGGGAGTGAGGGATTGGGAAATTGGACGACCCTGCATTGGGGGTTGCGGGCATCCGCAAAGTTAGGTATGCCATGCGGAGGTCTGATTGCGAGACCAAAATTTTTCCATGAACTGCCCTTCTTGTCTGAACACACTTTTTGCTGATGCGGAGGAATGCCCGGCTTGCGGATTCTCGCTGGCTGTGGCAGCGAGCCGCTTTGGTGCAGTGCCGCGCTATGGGGTGCATGTGACGGATACGACCTACGAGGAGCTCACGAATCACGATATCAACCGGATCAAAGCACGTTGCGAATCCTTTGAGAAAAAATTCCCTGAATCGAGGTTCAGTGTTTTTATTACCCGCCTGCTGCCTGGCCAGAGTGCGCGGGAATATGCATTTTAC
>JBGTCP010000573.1:0-4415 GCA_041748815.1 Chthoniobacterales bacterium | reverse complement strand
ACGAATGTCGCTTCTACATAATGGTATGTGCTGCGTTGCCCAAACGTAGCTGCGACATTCTTGTCGCAGTGTCACCGCAACCAAAGCGACACGAATGTCGCTTCTACATAATGGTATTTGCTGCGTTGCCCAAACGTAGCTGCGACATTCTTGTCGCAGTGTCACCGCAACCAAAGCGACACGAATGTCGCTTCTACATAATGGTATTTGCTGCGTTGCTCAAACGTAGCTGCGACATTCTTGTCGCAGTGTTACCGCAACCAAAGCGACAGGAATGTCGCTTCTACGTAGAGACGATCCCGCAATGGGGCCGATCCGACTTCACACCAGCGGGGTTTCGTGCTCAAGCTCCAGGAGTTCACTCTGCCAACGCATCATTCCTGCTTCAGCGGGGCTCGACTTGCGCGCGAGACTTTCCAGCACGGAGCGCGATGCCACAAGCGACGGGTCGAGATTCAATTTTTCAGCGGCAGCATCGCGCACGGTCTTGATCGTATCGAAGCGTGAGTCAAACTCGGGATCGTGAGGCAAACGTTTCCCTTTGATCCGCTGCGGAAGATCCTCATCACTGAGTTCGCGACCGCGCTCGTAAGCCTCGAATACGAGCTGGCGGCGCTGTGGATTCCGAAACGGAAAATTGGGTTTCCCTGTCGCTTCAAAACTCGCTGCAACATCGAGCAAATTTTCATTCCGCAGCACCTTGAAGGCTGGCACATCCATGGCCGCAGATTCCGCATCCCGCCAAAGCCAAAGCTCGCGCAGAATGCCAAGCGCACGGGGCTGGAGTTTATTAGCACCCGCAATGCGCCAGATGGAATCCGGGTCCCGCACTTTAGGAACAGAGGCCGCTTGGATCGTGCGCTCGCACCATTCATGAAGCCATGAAAGACGGCCCAGCTGGTTCAGTTTTTCTTCGAGTCGACGACGGATCTCCACGAGATAGCGGGTATCGTTCATCGCGTATTCGCGCATGGTTTCGGTGAGGGGACGTAGTCCCCAGTCGGCCTTGCGTGTTGCTTTTCCCAGCTCCACTTCGAAAAATTCGTCGACCAGCGCAGCTAGACCAAAGGTGGTGCGTCCCGTCAGTCGCGCCGCAAGCATGGTATCAAATACGGCTGGGGGCATTCCGCATCCAGCACGCCTGAGCATGCGCAGATCATAGTCGGCTGCGTGAAAGATTAATTCACGAGATGCAAGCAGATCAAATAATCCCCGCATGTCCAATCCCGCAAGCGGATCCACCAGGAAATCCCCTGAGGGCAGCGTGAGCTGAATGAGGCAGAGTTTTTCGCGGTAGCTGTGCAGGCTGTCCGCTTCGGTGTCCACAGCAAGGATGCTCTCGTTTGAGGCGAGAGCGACAAACTCATCGAGAGCCGGTTGAGTATCAATGACGGGGGAACCTAAATCCATACTAGCACTGCTATAATTCGAAAATCACTTAAGGCCTGCAAGAAGAAGCGCTGCGTTGTTATCGGTGTTGCGGAGATTGCGCACCAACAGTTCCATGGCCTCCATGGGTGGCACAGCAGCAAGGCGTTTGCGCAGCACCTGGACGCGATCATATTCATCCGGATGATAGAGCAACTCGTCGCGGCGGGTTGCGGAATTGAGCATATGGATGGCCGGAAAAACGCGGCGCTCGGCGAGAGTGCGGTCCAGTGTCACTTCCATGTTGCCGGTTCCTTTGAACTCCTCAAAGATGACTTCATCCATGCGACTTCCCGTGTCTACAAGGCAGGTGGCCAGGATGGTGAGGCTGCCGCCCTCTTCCACCTTGCGGGCTGAGCCGAAAAATTTCTTGGGCTTGATGAGTGCTTTGGTATCGACGCCGCCTGACATAATGCGGCCCTTGCCAGGTTGCATGTTGTTGTAGCCGCGGGCGAGTCGTGTGATGCTGTCGATAAGGATGACGACATCCTTGCCCAGCTCGACGAGTCGCTTTGCACGCTCGTTGACCAGCTCTGCAATCTGTGTGTGGCGGATCGCATTTTCGTCAAAGGTGGACGAGAAAATCTCAGCGTCTTTCACCGCCTGCTTGAGATCGGTTACTTCTTCCGGCCGTTCATCGACGAGGAGGAGGATTAAGTGCAATCCGGGATTGCTGGCTCCGATGGCGCGGGCAATTTCTTTGAGCATGATCGTTTTGCCGACCCGCGGTGGTGCGATGATGAGGCCGCGTTGCCCCTTGCCCAACGGCGCTATGAGATCGACGGCCCGGGGAGTGATCGCGTCCATTTTCCCACTCTCGAGGTGGATGCGTTCTTTGGGAAAGACTGCTGTGAGGGCATCGAAGTTTGGAATGTCTTCGACCTCGTTAGGATGCAAGCCTTCGACAGAGACAATTTCTTCGGCCGATACCAGCTTTTCGTTGCGCTCACGCCCGACTTTCACTTTCACACGCAACGAGTGCCCCGGGCGCAGGTCGTAATTACGGATTGTTCCCTGCGAAATGAAGACGTCTTCAGGACATGGCCGAAAGTTATAATGTGGCCAGCGCATGGCACCATGCTGGTTTTGAATTACTTCCAGAATACCTTCCGCAAAGATCGGCACCTGCTGGGAGGAGAAGAATTTAATCAGGTCAAGAATGAGCTGATGACGGGTGCGATCCAGACTCCACCTTACCTGGAATTCTTTGCTTTTGGCGATAAGCTCCGCGTGGGTTAGGCGGTGCAGGTCGCCAAGTTCAATGGACTCTGGAAGCACAAAAGTAGCGGACTGTTGTGAGGCATCCGCTGCGTTTTCTTGAGATTCGACTAAGGCTTCAGACATAGATGGGATAGGATGGTGTGAGCTACGAGGGGCACCTGCGCAGCGAGTGTCTTAATGGAACCATCGTTCCAGACGATAAAATGAGAACCCTTGATGCGGGTCGTATTGGAGATTTGAGATTGGATAATGGATTGAGCGAGTTCGTGGGAAAGTCTTCGATGGTGTTGGAGGCGCCGCAATTGTTCTTCCGGTGAACATGCGACTGTCGCAATGAACTCAAAGCCCGCTTCCGCATGTGTCTCAAAAAGAAGGGGTATTTCTATGAGAATGGGGGGCGAGTCGAGCCCTTGATGACCGGCCGACTGAGTCATCCAAACGTTGCGAACGCGAGGGTGCAGAATGGCCTCCAATACTAACTTTTGATTTCTATCAGCAAAAACCACCGAGCGCAACTTTTCTCTTGATACGGAATCGTCAAAATTCAACACGCCGCGACCAAATTTTTGAAGGACCTCCGCCCTCACCTGCGGATCTGAAACCAGCAACTCATGTACAATCTCATCGGCAGAGAGCGCCGGGCATTGCAGTGCTTTTGCCATCTGCGACGCAAACGTCGACTTACCGCTAGCAATTCCTCCGGTGATTCCGATGCGTGCCATACAAAAATAGATTCATTTAAAAAAAGAACCCGTCTGAAGCAGAGCTGCAGACGGGTGATCTTTTTAAGCTGGTGGAGGATTATTTACTCTTGAGATAGAGCGGCATTTCAGGAGGTGCTGAGAAGAAACTGTCTTCGGTGATGGTGGTCTCGACGATTTCCTCACCGTCATCCTGCATTGCGATTGGCTGGCCTGCCGGGTCGATGAGGCGCGCTGTCACGAAGATAATCAGATTGCGTTTGAGGTGCTGATCCACCGTGGAGCGGAATGCGCGCCCGATGAATGGGATATCACCAAGGATTGGCACTTTGTCGTCCACTTTCTGGATGTCCTCACGCATCAGCCCACCGAGGGAAACAGTCTGGCCGTCCCAGATATTCACTGTCGTCTCGATCCGGCGGGTGCTGAAGATAGGTTGGTTGATGACGTTGGGGGTGATGACGATTGGTTCTGCCCGGCCAATACTAACCCCGGCACCACTTACTGGAGGTGCGCTGATTGTGGAAATCGGGCTGCCGTAGTTCACAAAACCTTCAAACTCGGTTACCTCGGGATTGAGGCGGAGATTAATGGTGTACCCGTCAGAGCCAACCTGCGGAGTCACGCGCAAAGAGACTCCCGTCGGACGCATGGTGAAATCACGTGGGTTGGCCGGAGTGACAGGGAACACCGGAGGTGCTGCAGCCTGGCCAGGTATAGCACTTGTTGTTATACTCCCGAAGTCCTGGGGAATTTGTGGTGGATCGTATTCCTGTGGGTAGATGAACTCACGGATCACTTCGATTGTGGCTTCAAAGTCGCTCTGCGTAGTCACTTTGGGTGCGGAAAGGAGGTCAACTCCTTTGCGCTGGTTGAGCGCACGGATCACGACCTGGAATTGAGGATCTGTAAAGATACCAGAGAGGCCGAAGATTCCGGGAGCGGAAGTCGTGACTCCTGAAGTTGCGAACAGCAAGGCATCAACCGCATTGGCGGTCACTGCGCGTTGTCCGCTACGATTGCCAGCAGTAAGAGGAAACTGCCCGACTGGTGTCGCCGAACCCG
>JBGTCP010000572.1:0-5155 GCA_041748815.1 Chthoniobacterales bacterium | reverse complement strand
GGCGAGGGTGATGGGCTTGGCGACGGTGATGGGCTTGGCGACGGTGATGGGCTCGGTGTCGGTGATGGGCTCGGTGTCGGGGTCGGCGTCGGCGATGGACTTGGTGTCGGTGTGGGCGTTGGCTCAGGACCATCGGCAGGTGAGAAAATGATTCCGCCGTCGTCAGTCACCTGAAAGCCAACGCGCCCGACGGTGCCGGTCGGCAGGTTGAATGCCTCGCGCGGAAACTCGAGCACGCCGCTCATTAAATCCTCTGCCAGCTCCACCTCCTCGTAGACCACATTCTGAACCACTACAAAACAGTCCTGCGTCAGATCATAACGCCACTGCTGGACCGTGTGGGCGTTAAATTGCAGGTAACGAATCTCCCCCGCATCCTCCGAGATCTGCTCGTATTGCGATCCCGCGAGCGAATTGTCGTCGCATCCTGTCAACGCAAACATTCCCAGCGATGCCATGCCGCTCAACACACACGCTCTCAAATTTTTCATGCCCGAACTTTAGCCCCTCCATGGCTGGCAGTCAATCCGCACTATCCCATTCGCCCCCTCGATTTTTTAGAACATCCACCTTTCAGAAAATATCAGTTGAGGGAGGATGCCTCTGTGGACTATCCTTGGAAAATATGGCACGCACGTCCAATCTCACTATGTGTTCCTTCTGCGGAAAGAGCCATTCCGAAGTCCGTAAGCTCATCGCCGGTCCGGGGGTGTATATTTGCGACAGTTGCATACTTATCTGCAAAGGCATTCTCGACAAAGAACTCGGCGAGGAAAGCACCGACGATCCGATCTCTCTTAAAATCCCCAAGCCCAAGGACATCGTCAAAAAACTCGACGAGCATGTCATTGGCCAGATGACGGCCAAAAAGATTCTCTCTGTCGCCGTGCACAACCATTACCGCCGCCTCCAGCAAGTGGAAACCGGCACCGAGGCCGCTGCAAATTTCAGTGGCGTCGAAATCGAAAAAAGCAACGTCCTCCTGCTTGGCCCCACCGGCTCCGGCAAAACGCTTCTTGCCCGCACCCTTGCCAATGTCCTCGATGTGCCATTTTGCATCGCCGATGCCACCACCCTCACCGAAGCGGGATACGTCGGCGAGGATGTGGAAAATATCGTGCTCCGGCTCCTGCAAAGTGCCGATTACGATGTCAAACGCGCGGAGCGTGGCATCATTTACATCGATGAAATCGACAAAATCGGACGCAAAACCGACAACGTCAGCATCACCCGCGATGTCTCCGGCGAAGGCGTCCAGCAGGCCCTCCTTAAAATCCTCGAAGGCACAGTTTGCAACGTCCCGCCACAGGGCGGACGCAAGCACCCGCAGCAGGAATATATCCAGGTCAATACGGAAAAAATTCTCTTCATCTGCGGCGGCGCATTTGTCGGACTTGAGAAAATCATCGAGCGCCGTGGCGGACAAAAAACCGTCGGGTTCGGAGCCGATAAACTCGCGAAAAATGTGAAATCCATCACTCCCGACGTGGACCTGCTCACGCTCGTGGAACCAGAAGACCTGCTTAGTTTCGGCATGATCCCCGAGTTCATCGGGCGTCTCCCCGTGATCACCGCACTCAGCGCGTTGACCGTCGAGGAAATGATCCGCGTGCTGGCCGATACGAAGAATGCGCTCACGAAGCAGTTCGGAAAATTGCTCCACATGAATGGCGTGCATCTTAAGTTCACCAAAGACGCACTCGCCGCTCTGGCCGAGAAAGCTTTGGAGAAAAAGACCGGTGCCCGTGCTCTGCGTTCCATGCTCGAGCACATCATGCTCGACATCATGTATGATTTGCCCAGCCGCGACGACATTGCCGAAGTCACCATCAACCGCGCCGTCGTCGAAGGCCGTGCAGCTCCCGCGCTTCGCAAAAAAGAAGACAAATCTGCCGCGTAAGGCCGTCAAAAAGGGCGGGCTTCACCCCCCGGTGGCTTCCCATTGCCAGAGGGTCCGCCGGAGATATCGACCCCACCACCGGTTGTAGGGATGCACGCCCTCCGCCTCACCGTGCGCATTGACCAGGTCGCCCCCTGCATGCGCCCACGCGAAAATCGAGCCCTCCAGGTTGCGTACATTGGAAAAACCCACCTTTTGAAGTTTCTCCGCCAACAAGGATGATCGGTAACCGATTGAGCAATAAACGATCACCGGGTCATCGGGTGCCACTCCCAGTCTTTGAAGCTGGCTCACAGCATCTTTGTCCGCCCGGATCGACCCCGGGATCCGGCTCACAGCAAATTCCTTCGGTGCCCGCACATCCAGAAGCACTGGTCGAGGTACCATATCCGCCAGTTCATCCACCGAAACCGTCTCCACCCCGTCAAATTTAATTTCCATGCGCTCACTGAACTCCTGCAGCCGTTCCTCAGGGGTCTCAGCCGCAAAGCCGGATGCAGCCAGCAGGATCAAGGTCATTGCGCTCATAGTTTGTGCTTTCACTTGCTCATAACTTAACCCCGAAATCCACAACCGCCAATCCGCAGGGAATATAACTTGCTAAAAAGGAGAGCGGGTTTTCCAACCCGCCGCGTGGCCAGCCCGAACACGTTCTGATAATTTTGTCGGCTGTATCGCTTTTTCGACATATGTTTAAACGCTTCGGAATGCGAAGTTGCCCAATGAACTCGAGCGATACTAACGACGGACAGGAATGTCCACCCTCCTTTTTCAGCCCGTATGATGAGATCAGGACGACGTCACATCACCTTCCCCATTGGCACCAAGATAAGGTCCATGTGTTCGTAACATGGCGCTTGGGAGACTCACTGCCGGGGATCAAGCTGCAACAGTGGAAAGAAGAGCAAGCGGCATGGCTTACCCACCATCCTGAGCCTTGGGATAACAAGACGGAAACAGAGTTTCATGCTTGCTTCTCATGGCAAATCGACGCGTGGTTGGACCAGGGAATTGGATCGTGTGTTCTTAGGGATCCCCTCAATGCATTGATAATCGCAAATGCGTTTCGCCATTTTGACGGTGTGCGCTACGAGCTGGCATCGTTTGTTGTGATGCCGAATCACGTGCATGTGATGTTTCGTCCAATGGCGGAACATACTTTAGCGGACATCGTGAAGTCTTGGAAGGGATTTACGGCGCGTGAGATCAACAAGCGGATGGGGACGAAGGGTCCGCTCTGGCAGGATGAATACTGGGACCGCCTGATCCGGAGTGAACAGCATTTTCGCAGGGTTGTTAGATACATCCGTGAGAATCCAGAGAAGGCACGACTGAAGCAGGGAGAGTTCCTGCTGAAAGCAGACAGCATTGAAAAATAAGGCGGACAGGAATGTCCACCCTCCTCTGTGGAGCAAAGGAGAGCGGGTTTTCCAATCCGCTGCGCTCTACCTGACGTTACCGAGGATGGCGTCCAGGTCGGTGACCACGGTGCACTGGTCGGCCACCCCTGCGGCGGTAAGGAGGGGAAGGAGTTTATCCCAGAATCCTCTGCCGTCAGGCTCGGGGCGGTTGTAAATAATGACGGGCTTGCCGTCAACAAGCGGGTGTTTCTGCGCTTTGAAAATCATCAGCGCCAGGAGTTCCTGCACTGTACCTGCACCGCCTGGCAGGATTACGAAAGCTTGCGATTTTTTGATCATCACTTCCATGCGCGTGTAGATGTCGGGGCGCAGCCAGAATGCGGAAAGACCTTCGGGCAGTCCTTCCAGGCGGATGATGTGCGGTGTGTTCGAACCCGCAGCCCAGCCACCGGCATCCACCGCGCCAGCGACGACCGTGCCCATGATGCCCGAGCGTCCGGCTCCCGAGACACAACCGAGTTGGTTCTTCGCGAGTGCCTGGCCGAGCCGATAACCGTCCTGCATGTAGCCTTCATCGCGCGTCGTCGCGGAGCAAAAAACGCAAACATTGCTCGTGACGCCCGCAGGGTGCGGGTTCTCAAAAGTATCGATAGGATCATCGCCCAGCACTTCCCGTCCGGGATCGGGGATTCCGAGCTCCATACCTTTGATGAGTAATGGCAGAACTTCCTCCGGCGTCGCGGCCTCGAGTAGGAAATCGCGGTAATCCTGCGCAATCGTGCCTAGTCTTTGCAGGTCTATGAGCAAATCGAAGAATGCGTTCCAGTGTCCGCTGCTGTTCAGCACAACGGTCGGTTTGCCATGGAGGTTGCGGTCTTCGGTTTGATAACCAACAAAGATCGAAGCTGCTTTGAAGAGGTCTTCAATCCGCGCATCGGAGGTGAAGACAAATGCATTGGACTCAATGATTTTGCTCTCAATATTCGCGAGCGTGATTTGCTGACCGCCGGTGGAGTTGACCACATCAAAGTTTGCACCGTAGAGCACGTGGAGCAGGCGCAACCGATCTGCTCGAAGCCCGTTTTGGGCGTTGAGAAAGGTACCGGAGAGTCTTACTTTTTGCATCGGGGAGATTTACGCTGCGATTCAGGCGAGGGATTGCAACCGGCGTGCCACTTCCTCGACATTGCTGCGGGTATTAAATGCCGAGATGCGGAAGAAGCCTTCACCCGCGGCCCCAAACCCGCTGCCGGGAGTGATTACCACGTTGGCCTCTTCGAGCATTTTATCAAATACCTGCCAACTCGTTTTGCCCGCTGGTGTGCGCACCCAGATGTATGGCGCGTCGACGCCGCCATAGGTCGCAAGCCCAATCGCAGTGGTCGCCTGCCGGAGGATAGCTGCATTGCCGAGATAAAATTCCACGAGCTCACGCACTTGCTCTTTTCCTGCGGGACTGTAAATCGCCTCCGCTGCGCGCTGCACGATGTAGCTCACGCCGTTAAATTTGGTGCTCATACGACGGCTCCATAGCGGGTGCAATGGATGCTTCGAGCCATCCTCCTTCGTGGCCATTAATTCCTTCGGAACCACTGTATACGCGCATCGGAGCCCGGTAAATCCGCCGTTTTTCGAAAAACTACGGAACTCAATCGCGCACGCACGGGCACCTTCGATTTCATAAATCGAGTGTGGCACATCGTCGTTTGTGATGAATGCCTCGTAGGCGGAATCAAAGAGTATGAGCGTGTCATTGGCCAGCGCGTAGGCGACCCATGCCTCGAGCTGGGCCCGCGTTGCGGAGGTGCCGGTCGGGTTGTTGGGATAACACAGATAGACCACGTCCACTGGATGGTCGGGAATCGCTGGCACAAAGTCGTTCTCCTCGGTGCAG
>JBGTCP010000571.1:0-8408 GCA_041748815.1 Chthoniobacterales bacterium | reverse complement strand
CGCCTGTCCCGATTTTTGCGCCAAAAGCCTCCAGCAATGCGGACCGCAGGGACGCTGGCCAGGGAGCCGGTTGCCAGAAAAAAACGATCCGCACCAGCAGCCACAGCGCTTCCTTCCATGCGGGGGCACCGCGGTCGAAGTCACTATTGTCATACCGGTCGAGTCTCATTGTTACTGGCCCGGGCTCTTTTGTTTCAGGTGCGGAAACAGTATGACGTCGCGAATGGATTCCGCGCCTGTGAGCAACATGATCAGGCGATCGATGCCCAGCCCAAGCCCTCCGGCAGGCGGCATTCCATGCTCCAATGCCGTGAGAAATTCCTCATCAATATTTTGAACTTCCTCTCCGGCCTGCTCTTCGAGTCGGGCACGTTGCGCGAGCGGATTATTCAACTCGGAGTAACCGGGGCTGATCTCCTGACCATTGATCACCAGTTCATAAACATCCACCACCGAGTCATCCGTGGCATTAAGATTTGCAAGCGGTACGAGTTGCTTCGGACAATGGGTGGCAAAGAGCGGACTCATCGTTTTTTCCTCAATGAGTTTTTCAAACACGTGCTGCGTGATCTCGAAATCCTCCATGGCGGGTGAGATTTCCACTCCCCACTCGCGGCAGAGTTCACGTTTGCGATCAGAGCTGTGGCTGAACCAGTCCGCATCAATGCCCTCGATCAGGCTGCGATAGCTTTGGCGTTTCCAGGGACGCGTGAGGTCGATGGTTTTTGTGATATTACCCTCCGCATCCTTGTGATTCAGGACCAGCGTGCCGTGCAGGACCATGGCGCAATGGCAAATTAATTCCTCCACCAGATCCGCCATTCCCTCGAAATCGGAGTAGGCTTGGTACAGCTCGAGCATCGTGAACTCCGGATTGTGCCGCCGCGAGATACCCTCGTTGCGGAAGTTGCGGTTGAGTTCAAACACCTTGGTGAAGCCTCCCACCAGCAACCGCTTGAGGTACAACTCCGGCGCACTGCGCAAAAAGAGATCCGTGCTCAACGCGTTGTGATGTGTTTGGAAAGGCCGTGCCGCAGCACCGCCGGCGATCGTGTGCATCATGGGCGTCTCGACTTCGAGGAATCCGCGATCTTCCAGGAATTTCCGGATCTCACGCAGCACGGTGATGCGCTGAAGGAAAACTTCGCGCGAGTCCGCGTTCGACACCAGATCGAGGTAGCGTTTGCGATAGCGGGTCTCGACATCCGCAAGGCCGTGCCATTTCTCGGGGAGCGGACGAAGCGATTTCGAAAGCACCGTCAGCGCCTCCACCCGCACGCTGGGTTCGCCGGTCTTGGTGACAAAACATTTGCCCTTCACTCCGATGAAATCACCGAGGTCGAGCAACTTGAATTTCGCAAATGCCTCCTCGCCGATTTCCTTGGCGTGAAGATAAATCTGCATCCGACCGCTGATGTCCGACAGATCGAGGAAGTGGCTTTTGCCCATATCGCGGTGGGCGGTGATGCGGCCTGCCACTGCCACCTCGAGCTCTTCGGTAAAGGTTTCGCGCACTTGCGCAACATTGCCGGTCGTCGGGAATGCGGCTCCGTAAGGATTGCCTCCGAGGCTGGTGAGCGAATCCAGTTTAGCTTTCCGGATCGCAATCAAATCGTTGTCCACTATTTCCATAGGGCGGCATATTGCAGGCGCAGCGGAGTGACGGGAAGAGGAAAATACAGGCGAAAAAAAAGAAAGGCCGCCAGAGAGCCACGGCAAGAGCAAGCTGCCTACCGTTGCTGCATTCCTGCCCTGGCGGGGTTCGGCGGTCGCTGATCCATGGTCCCTGACGGGATAACCACATAAGCTGCAATTCTTTGGCAGGACAAGTGATTCCTTAGCATTCAGGTAAAATTTTTAAAAAAACGATTGTGAATAACTGCAAAAAAAGTCTAATTTGACTTCTCACATCACAATTATCTATCCTCCCTTATGGCAAAAATCCTCGTAGGCATTTCACTTCTTCTCCTCCTCGGCGCAGCAGTGCTCGGCTATCTCAATAAAACCAACCTCGACGCAAAAGTCGCCGAGCTCGAAAGCACCATTCAGCGGGAACAAGCAGCGAATCAAGCAGCGGACGCCGCACGCGCCGCTGAGACTGAAGCCAAGGAACTGGCGGTCGCCGAAGCAGCCAAGCGCGAGCAAGCTGAAAGCGAAGCCGCTGCAGCCAAAGTTGCTACTGCCGAAGTCGAGGCCAAAGCAAGTGCACTCACTCAGGAAGTCGCCACATTGCAAGCGGAGATCGTGAAACTCAACGAAACCATCGCTGCCACTCCCGACGCACCTGCGGGCACCGATGTTGCCGAAGTTGCAACCCTCGAGGCCAAGGTAACTGAGCTCGAAGCTGCTGTCGCAGCTACCGAAGAGGAAAAAAACATCCTCATGGCGAAAGTCGAGGAAGAGCGCTCAGCTGCGGAAGCACTCCGCGCTGCGGAAGAAAGGCGCGTCGGAGGCATCATGGCCAAGGGACTCCAAGGCCGCGTCCTTGCTTACAATCCCGCCTGGAATTTTGTCGTCATCAATATCGGAGATCGTCAAGGCGCTGCCGCAAACGCGGAAATGCTCGTCATGCGCGGCTCCACCATGGTGGGTCGCATCCGCATCACTTCCGTTGAGCCATCTTCATCGATTGCGGACGTGCTGCCCACAACCGTCGCGGCTGGGTTCCAGATCCAACCTGGCGACACGGTGATTTATCCTGGATCGTAATTCTTCAAGTATGCGTTGCTTCCGAATCGCTTTGGTGCTGGGGTCACTGGGTTTGCCTTTGGGACTCACATCCTGCGCTACTCCTCCAACTGAAGAGGATCGCCCACGACGCGACGAATCCACGAGCTCCATTCCGTGGAACCGCCCTGCCGGATGGGAAGGATCTGCCAGCATTCCAGGATTGGGCGGAGCCTTCCGCGGTGATCGTTAGGATCGAGCGTGGCATACCGCCCTGCGGCATGGTTGCATCATGAGCCGCGGTGTCTTGGTCATCCGCGGTGGTGCCATCGGGGATTTTGTCCTCACTTTGCCCGCCATTCAGCTGCTGCGCGAAGCATTTCCTGAGACACCGGTTCACATTCTCGGCTACAATTCCATCATCGCGCTGGCCCACGAACGCCACTACGCGGTTTCCACCCGGTCGATCGAGTACGCGCCGCTTTCGAGATTCTTTATCCCCGGGTCCGAGCTTCCCGAAGACCTCATCGATTTCTTTGGCAGCTTTGCTCAAGTGATTAGCTACCTCTACGATCCAGACGGAATTTTTGCCGGGAATCTAGAACGCTGTGGGGTAAAAAATTTCATCGCTGGTTCGCCGAAGATCACCGATGAAGCACATGCCACGGCTCAGCTTGCCCGCCCGATGGAAAAGCTGGCACTCTTTCTTGAAGACCCGGCAGCCACGCTGCATCCCTCCAGGCAAGACATTCTCGCTGCTAAGCACGCACTCGGCGAGCACCGCCCGATCATCGCGGTGCATCCAGGCAGTGGGAGTCCGAAAAAGAATCTTTCTGCCGTGGAATGGGCGGAAATTCTTGAACCAGCGCTTGCACACCGGTCCCGGCCAAAGCTAGTTCTGGTCGGAGGTGAAGCAGATGAAGAGACGATGGCCGCACTGGAGAGAGAATTACGAGCACCTGCCGCCGTCCTAAAAAATCTGCCGCTCCCCGTGTTGGCGGCTGCATTTGCCCGCTGTGACTTGTTTCTTGGACACGACTCCGGCATTTCCCACATCGCAGCCGCAGCTGGAGCGCGTTGCGTGCTGGCCTATGGCAGCACCGACCCAGACATCTGGGGCCCCCGGAATCCAGAAGTAAAAATTATAAGTTCCCAAATGCAGGGCATGAATGCGATCAACACCAACAGCATCTTAGAGCAAGCGATGGCTATTCTGGATCAAGCCAAATAGTAACTGCGATCAATTCACTCCGTAATGACTTGCACTGTGCGATGGGCGGCACCGCGATGGGTTGCCAATACTTCCTGAGCGCGATTCACCAAACCCATCCGCATATCCTCGTCACCCAGCAACTGATCCAGCTTCTGCGTGAGACCCGCTGCATCGGGGACCTGTATTGCTCCCTTTGCTTCAAGCAGCTGCCCGGTGAGTATTTGAAAATTCTCCATGTGCGGACCAAAGATTGCTGGCTTCCCGGCAATGATTGCTTCGACGGGATTCTGACCGCCAGTCGCTGTGAGGGATTTTCCGATGAACGCCACCGTGGCAAACGCAAACCAGTCCCTCAACTCGCCTGTGGAATTAACAAGAAGAATCTGCGCATCCGACATCTCGGTCGACCCATCCATTTTTGAACGAAGGTTGGCCGGAAAACCGGCTTTGGCCAGCTCGTCATGGATCACATGGCAGCGCTCAAAATGCCGCGGCACAAGAATTAGAAAAAGGTTCGCGTGAGTTTGGCGAAGATTCTCACACAGCTCTGCCAGCAAGACCTCCTCGCCGTCGTGTGTGCTGGCGCCGAGCAGCACTCGCGCGCCGGGCTGCAACCCTGCCTGCTCCAACACAGCAGAGAGATCCGGGCGTTGAGCGACGCCGGTGCGTGCAAAATCATACTTAATACTCCCCGTCAGTGCGATCTTCCCCGACTGCATGCCAAGAGATTCCCAAATCGCGATCTCAGCAGGAAACTGCACACACAGTTTCTCCAGCTGATTAAACACCTTGGCCGTGAGAAAACGCGCACGCCGGAATCGTCGCACTGATCTCGGAGAAAGCCTGGCATTCACGAGATAAGCTGAAATGCCCAACCGGCGCGCTTCATACACCAGATTCGGCCAGACCTCCGCCTCGACGAGCACAAGTCGTGAAGGCTTAATCGCACGCAGTGCGGACTTCACGCACGGCAGGAAGTCGAGCGGATTGTAAATCACTTCCAGCCATTCGGTTTCCAACTCAGCGCGGGCCAGCGCAAATCCGGTGGAGGTTGTTGTGGACAGCACGACCTCAAGTCCCGGGTCGAGTCTTTTCCATTCGGCAATCAACTTCATCGCCACCCGCACTTCCCCCACACTCACGGCATGAATCCACACTGGCGAAAGCTCTGACAAGCGTTCCTTGACGCGGGTGGAATAGACGCCGAAGCGCTGACCAAACTTGTGGCGGTATTTCCCACGACGCATCATCCGCACGACAAATCCCGGCAGCATCGCCAGCAGGACGAACGGGAAAAACAAATTATAAATGAGCCGGACCACTGGGCTAGTGGAAATAATCGAAGTCACTCTCCTTGCCCGCCCAGCGACGGATACGCAGGATTTGCGCAGGCCGCAGATGCGGATCCAATTCCACGTAATTCAGCGGACCATGCCAGAGATAACGTTCACCGCTGAGCAAATCATGCGCCTGAAACATCTCGCTTGCTGTGAGCCCGCAAAGCTCAAGCGGCACATGCACATGAGCTCCGTGTTTGTGGAAGGGATCAAGATTGACGACAATGAGGAGGATATTATCCGCCGCTTTCGTCACCTTGCTGTAGAACAAGATGTGCTCATTATCGGCCCGATGAAAACGCAAATTGCGGTATTCGTGCAGCGCACGGTTTTCATGGCGGATGCGGTTCAACGCGGTGATGTGCGCTTTGATGTTAACGGGTGCATCCCAGTCACGTCCCTTGAACTGATACTTCTCGGAATCGATGTATTCCTCTTTTCCCGGCACTGCGGCATTTTCGCACAGTTCGAATCCGCTATACATTCCCCAGACCGGCGAAAGTGTGGCTGCCAGAGTGGAGCGGATCAAAAACGCTGGCCGCCCTCCCTGTTGCAGGAAGAGCGGGAGGATGTCGGGGGTGTTTGGCCAGAGATTTGCCTGAAAATAGTCAGCCATCTCCGTCTCTGTCAGCTCCGTGAAATACTCCGCCAACTCCTGCTTGGAGTTGCGCCAGGTGAAATACGTGTAGCTCTGAGTGAAGCCCGCTTTGGCCAGCACCCGCATCATTTTCGGACGCGTGAATGCTTCACTGAGAAAAATGACATCGGGATATTTTTTATGCACTTCACTGATGAGAAATTCCCAGAACGCCACCGGCTTCGTGTGCGGATTATCCACACGGAAAATGCGCACACCACGCTTCGACCAGAAAAGGATGATGTCAGTCATCTCCTGCCACAGCGCCTTCCAATCAGGATTGTGGAAGTTCAGCGGATACACATCCTCATATTTTTTAGGAGGATTCTCTGCATACTTGATCGACCCGTCGGGGCGTTTGAAAAACCAATCGGGATGCTCCGCCACATAAGGATGATCCGGCGAGCAATTGATGGCGAAGTCGAGGGCGATCTCCATATCGCGCTTTTGAATTTCTTTCACCAGCCAGTCAAAATCGGCCAGCGTGCCAAGTGCGGGTTCGACCGCTTTGTGGCCACCATGTTTTGATCCAATCGCATACGGGACTCCGGGCTCACCAGGTTCACAAGTTGTGGAATTATTCCGTCCTTTGCGATTGGTTTCGCCGATGGGATGGATCGGTGGAAAATAGATCACATCGAAGCCCATGCGTTTTGCGTCATCAATGCGTGGCAGGCAATCGCGGAACCGCGAACCCGAGTCCGGTTTACCTTCGGCTGAGCGGGGGAAAAATTCATACCATGCCGCAAAAGCTGCTTTTTCACGTTGTACGCGCACGCGTCCATAGACTGGAAAAGTGGATGCCAGCGATTTATCCGGCCACGCGGTCATCAGTCCATTGAGCTCCGCGCTGGTGGCCATGGCAAAAACTTCCTCCGGCGATGCGGCTCGCATTTTCTGGCCAAGTGTAAGGAGCTGGACCTTGTCGTCGCTCTCACCCGAGAGGCTGGCAGCCTTTTCTACCAGTGCCGCTCCTTCCAGCATCTCGCTCCAAAGATTTTCCAGGCCTGCTTTGAATTTTTTGACAAACTCCTCACGCCACGACGCAAAAAAATCCGGCCACGCCTGAATGGTGTATTCATAAGTCGCCTCATCGTAAAACGAGCAGGTCGCCGCCCATCGGTCATTGACCAGAGGCTGCATGGGAGTTTCGTGCCAGTTCTTACTCCCTTCCTTCCGCCAAAGTAGTGCCGCAGCCACCACATCATGACCATCCTTAAAAACATCGGCCTCGACTTCGAGGTCCTCACCAATGATTCGCTTGATGGGATAGCGCCCCCCATCCAGCAACGGAGCAAGCCTTTCAATGACCACACTTTCGACTGAGAATTTCATCCCTCAATCAAAGTCGGGAGACTCGAATCTGTCGACGCCAAATCCGCAAAGCCCGCCAGGGTTTCAGCCTGCCCCTGTTTCGCGCCTTTTGCGGCTTTCAATCGCGCGACCAAAGCTGGAAAGTGTGCGAAGCAGTGCATTGTACCTGCTGTAAGCATCGCCTCCAGATGCCTGCAGCATGGAGTAAAGATGCAACTCAGGCTCGGGAAGAAGATCAGTACCGTGCGAAAGCTCCCAACCACACCGGGCAAGCTTCGGAGCGCAGATTTGGACAAGACAGGCTTCGATCGTGTCTTTTCCCGAGTGAAAATCGTCCAACCCTTTTCGGATCAAGTCCTCTCCCGGGAGATTTTCCAAATTTGTGCCACTCGAAGGATTCACAAGTTCCCCTCTCTCGGACCAAGCACGTCTAAAACTGATTGCCGGAATGTAATCGCATCAATCCCGGGGTAGCGAAGCAGCTTCGGTTCGATTTCCTGAAAGTAGACCCAAAGTTGATCGGCAAGGATCAAGTCAGAAGCGAGCATAGAGGACACATCCACAAGATCGCGGGCATGTCCACGCTCAATTTTTGCGAGGGCTTGCGAATACAGATCGTAATGGAAGAAATCCACGTTCCGATGGCGGACGATAAAACGACTGCGCTCCTGCCAACCGCCAGGCACTGGTATGAACTGGTCGGGAGATGCCAGCTCCACATTGATATCCAGCTGGTCCTTTAATTCCGCAATTGCTTCGAAAAGACCATCCGGCTCGGGATCGGCCTTAATGTCCACGTCAATGGTCATAGCACGCCAATCGTGGAGAAGTGCAGTCCCGCCTCCTGTCAGGTAAATTCTCCCTGATCCCTTCACATGTGACCCAAGTTCCCGCAGAAACAGGAGCAACTTATCTTTATCTGTGGTAGATCGCATCACTGCCGAGTTTGCCTTGAAAGAGCTTGTCCGACAACTTGGAAGTGCGCTCCCTTTCAGGCCAGCCGCAAAACTGTGGCGGCTAAGGTTGCCTTGACAGCGTCATGTGCCGGGATAAAATTCGAGGCTTTTCAGTGTGATGCATCGCACCACTTTTGGCCACGGCGATCTCCCTTCATGATATTTCAATTCGTTCTCGACCTCCCAAAAGACCTGCCGCCCTCGCTGGCACATGCCGCCCAGGCTTGCCGCGAACGGCTCGCAGGCGAACGTGACATCGAAGTCCGCACCGATTTTTCACCTGA
>JBGTCP010000570.1:0-3386 GCA_041748815.1 Chthoniobacterales bacterium | reverse complement strand
GAAAACTCCGTGCGCGATGCCACGAAGCCGGAGGGCAGTCCGTTGCCGAATCCGCGCCAGGTCATTTTAAAAACCGATCGTTCGTTGATGCGGGCCGACAAGCGGGTGCGGTCGATCCAAAGGCTGCCATTGCCGTTGGAGTGGGATGCGCCGCGTGTCGCGGAGGAATACGGGCGCTGGCTCACGGGGCGTTTTTTGCAGATCCTGCGCGTGGACCGGGATGATGCGGGGGTGATCCATTTTGTGTGGCGATGGCCGGAGCTGCAATTGCTGGAGCTCACGCCCACGCCATTTTCCAGAACGGGTGGAAGACGGCGTGCATTTTATATTTCGGGCGGATTGCTAGCGCGTCAGGTCGATCCGCCGGGCAGACTGGAATTCCGCCTGCTGCCCGAGTTGGGATGTGTGATCGCGGCGATCCATGGATTCGCGCCGCGCCTTCCTTGGTGGATTTACTCGCTCACGCAGGCGCGCGTGCACTTGGTGGTGATGCGGCAATTTGGCAGGCATTTGAAGAAATTAGCGGGCGCGGAACCATCTCGATTACATTGAGGACAATCTTTCGAAACAGCCACCGCAACGACCGGTACCGAGGGAGAGTTGAATGGGAGGCGCGGTAAAGAGCGCACCCAAGCTGCCAAGCAGGTTTAAGGGGAATAAGTCAGTATTGCGCTGAGGTCCATTTTGCCAGCCATTCCTCGTAGGACGTGAGTTGACTGTGGTCAGCACTCCGGGCCACGAGACCCACGTCGAGTGCAGGCGGCATGGCCTTGTCGGTCTGGACGAAACGCATATCCATGCTCCACCGCATCCGCCCTGATTGGTTCGGCATGGCGCGATGCGGGGTCAGTTGAGGAAAACAAAGGGCATCTCCGCGCTGCATGGGGACGACCACGGTGGTCAGCTCGCGCGTCTGGTCGCGCCGGATGCCAACGAAGCCGTTCTCGTATTCAAAGTTTTCGTAAAGGTTGGTCTTCGAGACATCGGGGGAAACGGCGAGGCAGCTTTCATCTTCGCCGACATCGTGCAACGGAAACCAGAGCGTCATGATGTGGATGTGCGCCTGCTCTCGAAAATACTGGCCGTCCTGGTGCCAGGGCGTGTCGGTGAAGGCAGCATCCGGGCTCTTAGGCCGGGAGTTCCAGACGCCGTGACTAATGATTTCGCGGGAGCCGATGAAGTACTCGGCAAGGTCCAGGAGGGCGGGATGGCGGACGATGTCAAACATGCCCCGGGAATCCACCTGCACCAAGTCGCGGCGCGGGCTGCGGTTGTGGGTAGGGCGTCCAGCGGCTTCCCAAATGGTGTTAAAACGATCCCGAAAGCCCAGATCGGGGCGTGTATCCTGCAACAACCCTTTTTCCTGCCATGTCCTGGCCATGGATTCCACCCATTGCTCAAGCACCTGCTGGCAGCAATCCAGGAGGTCGTCTGGTAACACTTGGCGCGCGTGGAAGTAGCCTTCCTGACGATAACTGGAAAGCGCGTCAGCAGGCAGGGACGAGGACAGGTTTGGTGTGGGTAGGGTGTTCATGGACTTACTCTGTACGGCATCACGGTAAACTACAATTGCCCCCGGTCACTATTGTTGGTAAAAAATCACTATTATGACTCCCGCCCTTTTGCCGATGTCGCTCAATCATGTGCCCCGCCTCGTGCAAGCCGGCATCGGCCTTCACGGACAGCAGCAGGAGGAACGCTATCGGATGCGCGGAGTATGGTGCCTGCACTTTTACAATTACAACGGCGAGTTGTTGGTTAAAAATGTGGCTTACCCGTTGCGCCCCGGCACCGTCACCGTGGTTCCGCCCGATGTGCCGCTGGCCTATCGTTATGAGGGACGGTCGGTTCATCTTTACGCTCATTTCCGCCTGCGAACCGGTGGAGCAAAAGTAGATATGCCGCTGTGGCGGGATGCCGGGAGAGACTTTGCCCGTTGGTATGGTGAGATGGAAGAGGTCGTGCGGTATTGGCTGACTGAACCGCGCCGGGCAGAGTGCGGATTGTGGAATATTTTGTGGCAGTTGGTGCCGCGAGCAGAAGAGCAGACGGCTCCGCTGGTGCATCCGGCGGTGACGCGTGCGCTGGCCTGGATGGAAACCCGCTTGGCCGAACCGTTCAGCGTGGCTCGGCTGGCACGCGAGGTGGGGCTGTCCCACAACCACCTCACTCGCCTCTTCACCGCTGCCACCGGGCAGACGGTGATCGCCCACATCCGCGCGCGTCGCGTTCACAATGCGTATCATCTGCTGAAAAACTCCACACTGCCGATCAAGGCGGTGGCCGCTTCGGTGGGACTGCCGGATCTACATGCGTTCAACAAGGCGATGAGGCGGGAGTTCGGGCGACCACCCAGGGCGTTGCGGGAGATGGATCATTGGTGATTTAGCTTCTGCCAACCTTGGGACGGCAAGATCGGAGTAGGAGTATTTGACATTTGCCGCATAAGCGAACATATGTTCACTCATGCGCGCGGTGTTGAATTGTAAGAGCGGATTTAGTTTTCTGGATTCATTGATGAAGCCGGAGGAGATCGTGCGTCTTGCTTTGGAGGCGGGCTGTGAGGCCGTGGCGGTGACGGATCCGAATCTGCATGGTGCGGTGGAGGTGTTTCAGGCAGGAAAGGATGCCGGGCTCAAGGTGGTGATCGCGGCGGAGGTCACGGTGGAGGGAGCGGCATGGAATGCTTATGTCAAAAATGACGAGGGCTATCGGAATTTGTGCGTTTTGCTTTCGCTGCCCGTTGTGGAGAGGCAGGTGGCGCGGGCGCATGGCACGGGATTGATCTGGCGCCGGGCGGAGTGGCTGCCGCAGGTCCGATATGCGGCACCGGAGGATGCGGGCATGTTTGCGATCCTGCAAAGCATCCGCACACTCACGCTGCTGGAGCGGCGGGATCCTCGCAAACGCAGGGGCGCAATGCATTTCCCGCAACGTGCATGGTTTGAAAAAATTGACCGTAAAGTTGCGCGCGACATGGCGCATATTGTGCAGGCCTGCGAGTTTGAGTTCAAGCTGGGCGGGCTGAATTTTCCACGCTTTCGTCCGCCGGATGGCACCACGCCGCGTGCGTTTTTGCGCAAGCTGGCAATGGAGGGTGTGATGCGGCGCTACGGGAATCCGCCGCCCTCGGAGATAGTGCTGCAGCTGGGCGAGGAATTGGCGATCATTGGCGAGGTCGGATATGAGGAATATTTTTTGCTGACGTGGGACATCCTGGAGGATTGCAAACGGGCTGGGATTGATTGGATCACGCGGGGCAGCGCGGCGGATAGTCTGGTGTGTTATTGCCTGGGGATTTCGGATGTGTGTCCGGTGCGGTTTGAGCTGTATTTCCGGCGCTTCCTCAATCGCGACCGCATGTCGCTCAACAAGCTGCCGGATAT
>JBGTCP010000569.1:0-3164 GCA_041748815.1 Chthoniobacterales bacterium | reverse complement strand
TCCACACCGATGAGTTCCATGTGCGGCCAATACGTTTTGAGCCACGCGGAGACACCTGCCGCCAACCCGCCGCCGCCGATTTGCAGATAAGCCGCATCGAACGGCCCCTGTCCTGAAAGCACGATTTCATCCGCCAATGTGCCTTGGCCCGCCATCACTTGCAGGTCGTCATAAGCATGCACGTAAGTTGCGCCGGATTCCTCGACATCACGCTTCGCAGTCTTCACGGCATCGTCGTAACTGTCGCCGGAAAGCCGGATCTCCACAAATTCTCCGCCATGGTGAAACACGGCTGCCTGTTTCACCTTGGGCGTCGAACGCGGCATGTGAATGCGTGCCCGAATGCCGAGCTGCTTTGCCGCGAGTGCAACACCTTGCGCGTGGTTGCCAGCGGAAGCAGTAACGACTATCGGCTTCCCACCCTCCGCGTCGAGCACGGCCATTCGGTTGCAAGCCCCGCGCCATTTGTAGGACTTCACAGCTGAGAGGTCCTCACGTTTCACCCAGATCTCCGGGCCGCCATCCGGCAGCACAAGTTGGTCGAGAGGCGTCGGGCGCCCAAAGCGGTACACCCGTTCGCGAGCCAGCAGGATCTCTTGGCGAAGTCGGCGTTGGAGTGGAAAATTTTCAGAATCCATGCCGGATCAATGCATCATTGTGCTGCGTCCGGCAAGGTTCCAGTAGCCGGGTCAGCGTTTGGGCTGCCGCATTTGCTGTGATGCATTCTTGCGTTGTGCGGGGTAACAGTGAAAAGTCGCTGGATGAGTTTGCGGCTTCTGATTTTTGGGTTTCTCGCCGGGATGACTATCCTGCGGATGCTGCTGTTGCCGCAGATCGAGCTCTCGCCGCAGGAGGCCTACCACTCCATGTGGGCGGATGAGCTGGATTGGGGGTATCACAGTGGCGGGCCAGGCGTGGCTGTCGCGATGCGTGCAGGCATCGAACTCTTCGGGCACAGCGAACTTGCTCTGCGACTGCTGGCTCCGCTCCTCGCACTGGCAACCAGTCTTGTTATTTTCTGGCTGGCGGGGCGGATGTTCGATCTGAGTGTTGCAGCATGGTCGGTGCTGGTTTTGAATCTTTTGCCCGGCTTCAATTTTCTCTCGATATTTGGGCTGACGGATGCGCTTTCGCTATTGTTTTGGAGTGCGGCGCTGGCGGCATTCTGGCTGGCGATCGAGCGGTCGCCAAAATTTTCTATGTGGTGGCTGGTTGCAGGTCTCGCAGCAGGCCTGGGATTTCTTTGCAAGTTTACGCTCATTTTTTTCCCGCTTTCCGCCCTCCTGTTCCTGGGCATCAGCCGAAAATACCGCGCTGAATTCCGCGGTGCAGGCATCTATGTGATGCTTGTGATCTTCACGCTTTGCACGGTGCCTTTGGTTCTTTGGAATTCCAAAAACCAGTGGATCACATTTCTCCAACTAAGATCCCGTGAAAGTGTGGAAATCGTGTTCGGAATTCGTCCAGGTGAGGTGCTGGAGTTCATCGGAACGCATCTGATCGTGTATTCTCCGCTGGTTTTGGCAGCTATGATTCTGGCCCTTGTGTGGGATTGGCGCAGCACCTGGCGGACGCTTCGGCTCCGGTTTCTGCTGTGTTTCAGTGCGCCGATACTGAGTTTTTTTTGCATTCGATGTGTTTATCAATCGGGGGATGTCGATTTGACGGCACCGGGATTTATCGGCCTCCTCATTTTCACAACGGCCGCGTGGGTGGAAAAGTGCGGCAGCTCGACCTGGCAGCGCGGCTTTTCAATAGCAGCACTGGCCATCAGTCTGGGGATAAGCCTGGTCGCCTTCAACACAAGCGCCCTCCGCGCGTCCGGCATCGCCCTCTCGCCTGAACGTGATCCACTGTCTGCCCATCGTGGATGGATCACCTCTGCATCCGAGGTCCATCTTTTAAGGAAAGAATTTGAAACCCAACTCGGCGAGGATGTTTTCCTGATTGCAGATGGATATCAAACCGCCGCAGCCCTCGGATTTTATCTCCCGGAAAAACGCCCCGCCGAACCTGGCCATCCGCCGGTTTATATCCCGGAATCCCAGAACCTCGAAAACCACTTTTCCTTCCTCGGGCGATACGATGAATTTCACCTCAAGCACAATGCCGCTCCGGCAGATCCCTTTTTCACGGAACAGGAAGGCGTGAACCCTTTCCTGCGCCGCTCAGCCCTTTACATCACACAGCAGGTAAATCCCGACCTGCCGAACTCGATCCAAAACGCATTCGTGGCGCATGAACTGGTTGGCGAAATCGAAGTCCGCCGCTATGGGGTGCCAGTGAGGAAATTGCTTGTGTTTGCGTGTTACAACTATCAGACAGCACCGCTATGACAGTGATTAATAAGCCCGCCATCTCTGTGGTCATCCCCGTGTTTAATGAGGAAGACAATGTCGCGGGCGTGCAAACCGAACTCCACGCCGCGCTCGCCACTCTGGGCGAACCCTACGAACTGCTCTTCGTTGATGATGGCTCAAAAGACCGCACCGCGGAGCGCGTGATGCTCTCGGAATCAGTGCGCCTCATCCGTTTTGAAAAGAACGCCGGCCAAAGTGCAGCCACTTACGCCGGAGCCAATGCCGCGCGCGGCGAGATCGTGGCATTCATTGATGGCGACCTGCAGAATGATCCGGCAGACCTCCCAAAACTCGTCACCGCCTTGCGTAAAGAGGACGTTCATCTTGTCTGCGGCTACCGCGCCAAGCGCAAGGACACCGTCGTGAAACGCATCACCAGCCGCGTTGCCAATTTTGTGCGCAGCCGGTTCACCAAGGACGGGATCCGCGACACCGGCTGCTCGCTCAAAGCCATGCGCCGCGAATGTGTGCACGCGCTGGTGCCATTCTTCGGCATGCACCGATTCATCCCTGCGCTGGTCAAAGGCGCGGGCTACCGCATCATTGAAATGCCCGTCAATCACCGCCCCCGCGTCGCCGGCGTCTCCAAATATGGCCTCGGCAACCGTGCGGTGAAAGCCACACAGGACATGTTCGGCGTGCGCTGGCTCATCTCGCGGCACTTGCATTTCAAGGCCACCGAGGCCAAAGCGGAAACCGCCGCTCCCGTCGAACGCTGAAATTTCCACTCTCCGAGGTTGAAATTTTTCGATTCGCGGAGATACTTGCCGTTCTATGAAAATTTCCTCTACCCTCTCCGCAGTT
>JBGTCP010000568.1:0-4038 GCA_041748815.1 Chthoniobacterales bacterium | reverse complement strand
CCACCAGAAGGTGTCCCAGTATTTTTGCCCAGTGACTTCGCCCGCCTCGAGTGCTGCAAAATTCAAGGCAGTCTCGTTCACCTCCAGAACCGTCCCGTCGGAGCGGAGCAGAGCCACATGCTGAAACACGCTATCGAAGATCGCGCGGAACCTGTGCTCACCCTTGCGGCGGTTTCCAGCCTCAGCATTCAGCCTGAAAATCGTAAGCGTGATCAAAAGCACACTCAAGAAACCGCCCAGGGGAATCAGTAGAGATGCATGCCGCGTCCGGACTTTGGAATCTGTTTCCAGCTCCAGAGCATGCGTTGCCAGGGTGTGTTCCAGCGAGCCCAGCTCCGCGCGAATCCCGTACATCAGCCGCTTCCCCTCTCCGGTGCGCACAGCGCCGGCAGCAGCCTCTGCTCCTCTCTCGCGGGCCAATGAAATGCTCTCCTCCGTGTATGCCAACTTAGACTGCACCAAGGTAGTCAAGCCGGCAAGATCACTGGTTTGCAGGTCCTCACGCAATTCAGCCAGCTCTCCGGTGATGATTTCCTCCACTTGGGTATGAGGTGCGAGAAACGATTCATCCAGGGTTAGAATAAAACCCCGTTGCGCTGTCTCCGAGTCCGTCATCAGCGAGAGCACTTTGGCAATCCGGAGCCGCGAGGTTACGTTTTCGGCGAGCCGCGTGTTGGTGGTACTGACTCTGATCGCAGCATCCCACCCCACCCCCAGAACAAACAGAAGCAGGACCAGCCCGGCGACCAGCATGGTGGCATCCTTCCATGGGAGCACCCAGGCTGGACGTCCGCGGAGGGCCGCTACCAATAGAGCAATGAAAGCCGGCACGCACAGCAAAGCCAGCAGCAGGTAAACAAGGCTCTGATTAAACGGTTGAGGTTCCATCATGCCGGGTCATGAATCAGTGCATTCACCATTTCCAAAAGAGATCGCACGTCATACGGTTTTGTGAGGAAATGTTTTGCGCCCAACTCCTTTGCCCGCACCGCAAATTTGCTCGACGACAAGCCACTTGCCGCGATCACTTTTGCCTGCGGATTGATCAACTTCAGGGCAGCAATGAATGCCGGGCCATCCATCACGGGCATCATCAGATCTGTGATCACCAATTCGATTTAGTTCTTATGTTTGACATACACCGTCACCCCGTCCGCTCCATCTGAGGCGGAGAGCACCCGGTAGCCAAATTTTTCAAGCAACTGAGTGGTGATGTCGCGGATCGACGACTCGTCATCGATCAAGAGAATCAACTGACCCTCACCCCTTGGCAACGCCATTTGTGCCTCCGCGGAATCCGAGCTTGAGACAGCAGCCCTGCTGGCCGGCAGGAAAACACGGAAGACGGAGCCGGTCCCGGGCGTGCTGTATGCGTGGATCATCCCCCCATGGCTGCGCACAATCCCGAGGCTGGTGGACAAACCAAGCCCCGTGCCTTCTCCCTGAGGTTTGGTGGTGAAGAAAGGCTCGAAGATGCGGGACTTCACCTCGTCCGGCATTCCCTCACCGGTATCCTCAACTTCAATCATGACATAGTCGCCGGGGATCAACGCCTCATACATCGACAGGCGATCCTTCTCGATCTTTAAATTGGCGGCCCGGATTTTCAAAGAACCCCCGGAGGGCATGGCATCGCGAGCATTCACTGCCAGATTCACCAGCACTTGATGAATCTGCGTCGGGTCGCCAAGCACCGGCGCAAGATCCTTGGCAATGCCAAGGTGCAGTTCGATGTTTTTAGGAAAGGTGCTTCGAATGATCACGTCTAGATCGCGAATAATGCTGGAGAGGGGAAGTGAGATTCGTTCGCCGGGGGTGCCGCGTGCAAACGTAAGCACCTGCCTGACGAGTTCAGCCCCACGCCTGGCATTGGATTCGATCTCAGCGATCACATCGGTGCTTGCACCACCACCGTGCAGCTCACGCAGCAGGCCCATGCCCATCACGACAGGAGTGAGTATATTATTTAAATCGTGCGCGATGCCGCCGGCCAGCGTGCCGATACTCTCCATCCGCTGTGAACGCAGCACCTGCTCCTGCAATTTTTTTTCCTCAGTCACATCGCGGAAATAAACTGCGATTCCTTCCGCGGATGGATAGGCGCGGGCCTGAAACCACTTTCCCAGAGGTGAGTAGTATTCCGAAAAATCAACAGTTTCCTTTTCCCGCATAGCGCGGTGATATTCCCGGTATGACACGCCGTTAACGGCTTCTGGAAATTCCTCCCAGATCCCGCGTCCGAGCAGGTCTGAGCGGTGGCGCTCAAGCAACGTTTCCGCATGCGTGTTGATATAAGTGAACTTCCACTCAGGATTAAGAGTAATGAACGCATCCGTGATACTTTCCAGTGTAGTATGCAGCGATTGCTCTGCCTTGCGTTGCTCATCGATGTCCTGAATCGCACCCTGGACACACACGATGCGCCCGGCAACATCGCGGAGCGCTTCACCAATCACCCGCACCCAGAGCGTGTGTCCCTCCGCATTGGTGAAGAGATACTCGTCATCAAATGGGTAGCCAGTTCGCAGGCAGGAGCTGAAAGCACTCTGCAGGCGCTCTTTATGCCCGGGGTGGTAAAAATCAAAGAGATCCTCAAGAGACGGCTTCTGTCCCGGCTCGACCCCGTGAATCCTGCGAGTGGCATCCGACCATTCATGACGCATATCGGGAAGATGCACTGCCCATGCTCCCAGTTTCCCGATACGTGACGCCATCTGAAGAAGCGATTTGCTGCGCTCCAGTTCCTCAGCGGTGCAAATACTCTCCGTGACATCGAGGGCCATCACGATCCTGCATGGTCTTCCCGCATAAGTCATCGCGACCGTTGTCACTTCGGCGTGGATCAGCGATCCGTCTTTGCGCAAGTGCTTCCACACACCTGCCTTGTCCCGATCCTCCCTCAGGCCGCCGATGAGTTCGACTAAACGCGGCACATCCTCAGAAGGACGGATTTCTGTCAGCTTCAGCTTCAAGAACTCCTCTTCTGTATAGCCATACTGCTCGATCGCGGCTTGGTTGACTTTTACGAATGCAAGTGACTCCAAATCGTAGACATACATCGGGTGGGGATTGCTCGAAAAAAATATCCCGTATTCCTCCCGCTCAGACTCGTTTTCAGAAGGTGAAGTCATATTCAGCCTTTATCATGGATGACGTCTTTGAGCACCGTGAGCAAACGGTCTGCCGAAAACGGCTTTGCTAGAAAATGTCTCACGCCGGCCCCTGCCGCCCGCATGGTGGAGCCCTCCGATTTCATGCCGCTTGCGGCGATGATGCGCACCTCGGGATCAATTCGCCGAAGCGCTGCCACCAGCGATGGCCCATCCATCACGGGCATCATCATGTCGGTGAGAATCACGTCGATTTTATCGCGGTTCATCGCGAAAAGACCAATGGCCTGCGCTCCGTCCTCCGCAGTGATCACCTCGTAGCCAAAGGCCTCAAGCGTTTGTTTGGTGATAGTGAGAATGGAAATCTCGTCATCGACTACCATCACGCGTTCGCCATGGCCGCGAGGAAGGGACTCGACAGGTCGTGCGGCATGAGTTCCCACAAGCACATCTTCAATCGCCGGAAGAAACAGTTTAAACACTGTCCCCTCTTTCCATTCGCTGTAGACGTTCACAAATCCGCCGTGACTGCGGGCAATGCCTTGGACAGTGGAGAGCCCAAGGCCGGTCCCGCTGCCAAGCGGCTTTGTGGTGAAAAATGGTTCAAAAATATGGTCCTGAACCTCTTGGGACATGCCGGTTCCGGTATCAACGACCTCCAACACGATGAATTTACCGGCTGCCACTCCGCGAGCCATCACCGCATATTGGGCATCCACTTCGGAGTTGTACGCTCTGACCGTGAGGTTGCCGCCTTCCGGCATTGCATCCCGTGCATTCACACACAGATTGAGCAGGATTTGATTAAGCTGGGTCGGATCGCCCACGGTGAGTCTCAGATCCTCTGCGATGTTTGTGCTGAAGTGGATGTTCTTTGGAAAAGTGGTCTCAATGATTCCCTGCATTTCTTCCAGGGTGTCCCTCATAT
>JBGTCP010000567.1:0-2889 GCA_041748815.1 Chthoniobacterales bacterium | reverse complement strand
TTCATGGTTGCCTACTTCATTGCGCTTCTCATTCTGGGCCTCCCGATTTGCTGGGCGGAGTGGACAATGGGGCGTAAAGCAGGAAGCAAAGGATTTCATTCCTGCCCCGGCATTCTGCATCTGATTGTCAAGCACCCGCATGCAAAATATCTCGGAGTGATCGGAGTGATCATCCCTGTCATCATTTACATGTACTACGTGGTGATCGAGGCATGGTGTCTGGGCTATGCCGTGAATTTTCTCACAGGCAGAAGCGCGTTTGAAACTCCCGCAAGTGTCAGTGCGTTTTTTGCCACGTTCACCGGTGCCGGGGAAAATGGCTCAGCGTTGGGCTTTGAACTTCATCAAGTGGGTGGCTTTCTCGTCATTGTCTTCTTGCTGAACTTTGTGCTCATCTATCGCGGCATCTCACAGGGCATTGAGCTCTTTTGTAAGATTGCAATGCCCACGCTAGTTGTGCTTGCGCTTATCATCCTCGTGCGGGTGCTCACGCTGGGCACACCAGACGCCGCCGCCCCCGCAAACACAGTCTCCAACGGCCTCGGGTTCATGTGGAATCCCATCAAAGTATTCGTCGTGAGCGAAGAAGCTGGCGTGATCGTGGAAAACGAAATCGTGGGCTCAGCAGAAATCGCCGCAGCCACCGCAGCAGGCCTCACCTTGCGTGAAGTCTCCATGTGGGATCAACTCCGCAAACCCCAACTCTGGCTGGCTGCCGCAGGACAAATCTTTTTTTCACTCTCGGTCGGATTCGGTATTATCCTCACTTATGCCAGCTATTTAAAGCCGGATGACGACGTGGTTTTAAGCGGACTTGCTGCCACCAGCGCCAATGAATTCTGCGAAGTCGCGCTCGGCGGGCTCATCACTCTGCCTGCCGCCGTCGCATTTCTTGGACTCGCGGGGGTGGCGGGTCAGGGCACATTCGGACTGGGGTTCAACGTGCTTCCACTGGTCTTCGGAGAAATGCCCTTCGGTTGGCTCTTCGGATTCTTCTTCTTTTTCCTGCTCTTCCTTGCCGCCATCACAAGTTCGATTTCCATGCTCCAGCCCGGCATCGCGTTTCTCGAAGAAGCCCTGCAAATCGGGCGCCGCGCCTCAGTCTCCATACTCGGGCTGATCACAGCGGTTGGCTGCGGATTTGTGGTGTATTTCAGCGCCGATCTCAAAGCGCTCGACACGCTGGATTTCTGGGTCGGGACGTTTTTGATCTTTGTGCTCGCAACCATTCAGATCATCGTCTTCGGCTGGTCTGTGGGAGTTGAAGAGGGATTTCGAGAAGCGCATCGTGGATCGATTGTCCGCATTCCAAATATCTTCAAAGTGGTCATCCGCTGGATCTGCCCTGTATTCCTGATCAGCATTTTCCTGCTCTGGCTGGTGGTGAATGTTTTTGGCATCAGTCTGGATGGAGGTGAGCAGGAATTCAGCGGCTACATCGTGGATCTGTTCATCCAGCCAAACCTCGTCGCCCAGCTCAGCGTTGGGCTCGTGCTTCTGCTGGGCACATTCATCACGCTGGTCATCGCGTCCAGCAGCGCATACATCCGCGAAACCAAGGAGAATCACTCATGACACCCGGCGGATGGATCATTATGACAGTCTCTGTCGGCTCAGTGGTAGCGCTCTTCGGCTGGTGCGTCGCCAAAGTCGTGCGCACACCCGGTGAGGAAAAAAAACTCCACGGAGTGGATTCGCACCTTTCAGAATAGCGCTCAGAATAAGGGTTGCCCGTGGAATTCGTCGCGTGCTAGTTCTTTCAGTCCAATCTTAACACCAGCAGAACCATGAACCAACTCGACCAGCTCAAACAATTCACCACCGTGGTAGCCGATACCGGCGACTTCGCCTCCATGAAGGTTTACGAACCTCAGGACGCCACCACCAATCCCAGCCTCATCCTCAAAGCCACTCAGAAGGACGATTATAAATATTTGCTCGATCAGGCGATTGCTTCGCAGAAGGACAGCGGACTCAGCGGCGATGCTCTCATCGAAAAAATCATCGACCAGTTGCTCATCTTGTTCGGCATGGAAATCCTCAAGATCGTCCCCGGCCGTGTTTCCACGGAAACCGATGCCCGCCTCTCTTTCGACACTCAGGGCCCGATCGATAAAGGACGTGAGCTCATTGCACTCTACGAAGCCAATGGCATCAGCCGCGACCGCATCCTCATCAAGATCGCATCCACGTGGGAAGGAATCCGCGCGGCTGAAGTGCTTGAAAAAGAAGGCATCCATTGCAACCTGACCCTGCTGTTTTCACTCACTCAGGCCGTAGCATGTGCTGACGCCAAGGTCCAGCTCATCTCGCCATTCGTGGGACGCATTTACGACTGGTTCAAAAAGAGCACCGGCACAGAATACACCGGCGCTGAGGATCCCGGAGTACAGTCCGTGACGACCATTTACAATTATTACAAAAAATTCGGACACAAGACCGAAGTCATGGGTGCATCATTCCGCAATACGAGCCAGATCGTGGAACTCGCAGGTTGCGACTTACTCACCATCAGCCCCGAATTGCTAGCCGAGCTACAAAGCTCCGAAGCAGCAGTCGAGCGCAAACTCAACGATGCTGATGCCGCTGCCTCGGATATCGAAGAGATCAAACTCGACGAAAAATCCTTCCGCTACCAACTCAACGACGATGCCATGGCAACCGAATGGGCTGCCGAGCGGCGACCGACAACGATTTTGTGCGGACGATATGAGGGCTTTGACTGGCGAATCCACGAGCACGTGGCGACCGAGGAAGTCTCACTCGGCCCGTTCGTGCTGAGTGGCGGCGAGATTCCGGCGATGGCGATGTTCGACGCCGCCGTGCGAAAACTGCCCGGGGCTTTGGGGAATGAGCAGAGCCTCGAGCACGAGAGCTTCAGCGCCGGAC
>JBGTCP010000566.1:0-2325 GCA_041748815.1 Chthoniobacterales bacterium | reverse complement strand
ACGATCAGCGCCTTTAGCGGCGCTTCGGCATGCAGTCGCGGAAGCATTGCCAACAGCAGGCACAACGCGGTCCAACAGTTGATCTTCATACAGCGGGCCTTCGTAAGAGTGAGTTCGTCAGCGGGCTTGATCACGGCAGCGGTTCATGGCCGTGGTCATCCTCGCCGTGAGCCATTTCGTGATCGTCGATGGTCAGGTCCCATTCTCCTTTGCCGTTCTGTAGCGTGACGGAATAAATCCCGTCTTCATCGGCATCCCCAGCGAAAAAGGTCACCACTACCATGTTCAGCCCCCTTGAACTTCCCCCGTCTCATTTTTGCATGCAGGGGGCAGATTCATTGAAGTTTTTTACTCTCAGTCCATATTTTCCATGAGAAATCCCTGAGGCGCAAGCAAAAACCACTACATTTAGGACGTCATAAATTCACAACCACAATATATGGTATTTATGGATCATCACTCGATCATAATTTCTCGATATGTTTCCTCCTTATAGTGTTCATTTTTGGGGCTAGCTATGTATTCCGCAGGCCTTCGCCGAACTTCATTCTTTACAAATTTGCAATTTTTGTCAATGGTGTAATTTAGATCGCCAATTCTTTGCGGCTCACGCTGCCAAAAATGCCAGATGTTCCCAATCGGTAACACCCAACCACTCAGGAAACGATGAAATCCACAGAGACACCCAAGATTCCAAACCAAATCGCCGCCCGCATCGGTCGTCGTCTGCACCGGGCTCGGCTGATGACGGGGCATTCGCTCCGCAGCCTCGCCACCGCGCTGGAGGGTGCGGCATCTCATACCCTGCTTCAGAAGATTGAAGCAGGCGAAGTAGCTGCGGATTCCAAGCTCCTTGCCCAGGCGGGAAAAGTCCTCCATGTGCGTCCGGACTATTTTTTCAAACCTGATGCACTGAAACTCTCCACGGTGGAATATCGCAGCCTCACGAAGCTGGGCGTAAAGTCCCGCAATTCTCTGGAAGAAAAGGCCTACGAATTCTTTGAACGCTATCTGGAGATTGAACAGATTCTCGGGATCCAACCTCCACCGTTTGAGCAGGCGGATTTATCGCAGACCCCCGTGGGCGATCTCCCCGATGCCATCGAAGCGGCAGCAGAGAACCTGCGGGAGAAGTGGGAGCTGGGCATGAATCCAGTCCCCAGTGTGCACACCACATTGGAGAAGAACGGGGTGAAGGTGCGCATCCTTCCCCATGAGGAAGGCTTTGATGGATTCTCGGCATTTGCCGAAGCGGACGATCTGCGTGTGCCGGTAATCGCTCTCTCGGAGCGCTCACTGCGCGCCCCCGGGAAGGATCTCCCACGTTTCCGCTTCACCGCACTGCATGAGCTTGCTCACCTGCATTTGATCCTGCCCGAGTCCCTGAGCCATAAGGAAAAAGAAAGCTGCTGCCATCGGTTCGCCGGAGCATTTCTGATTCCCCGGAAGTTTTTCGAACAGGCATTCGGCGTGAATCGGGTGCGGATCGCCATGGCCGAACTCTGCGCCATTAAATCCGAGTGGGGAATCTCCGTGGCGGCCATCATGAAACGGGCAAGTCAGTTGGAGCTCATCACGGCAGGCCGCTACAAGACATTTTGCATTGTCTCGGGCCGCAATGGCTGGCGGGCCAAGGATCCCGGAAAATGGATTGGAGACGAGGAATCCAACCGGTTCGAGCCTTTGGTGCTGCGCGCCCTCGCGCAGGAACTCATCACCACCTCCAAAGCAGCCGGACTGCTGGGAATGTCGCTCCCGGAGTTGGGAGAAGCCTTCGATCCGGTGGATTACTAATTGCCCGCATGAAAATAGCCGTCAAAGATGCCAATGTATTCATCGATCTCGAATCGATGGGTATTCTGGATCTTTGGTTCCAACTCAGCTACGTGACCATCACCAGCAGCTATGTGGTAGTGGAATTGGAGGCGGGCGGCCACGCCAATTCTCTTGCCAGCATCCGTGCCGGACAGGTTGTGGAGTCAGTGATTGAAGGCGCAGAAATGGAAGCCTTCGACAAGCTGCTTCAGGAATCCGAGTCCGCCGGTTTGAGCGTGGCGGATGTCTCGGTGATGTATTTGGCCATGCGTGAGGATGCCATGCTGCTCTCCGGTGACAAACCGCTGCGCAACCAAGCCAAACTTCGAGCAATCGAAGTTCACGGCACATTGTGGATCATGGATCAACTGGTGAGCGCAAACATTCTGGACGGGCAAGTGGCAGCACAACGCTTGGAGGCACTGTTAGCACGAGTTGGACGCGAGAGGCGTTACCTCCCAAAAGCAGATTGCGCGACACGCATCAGGCGCTGGCGCACCGAATCATAAA
>JBGTCP010000565.1:0-2124 GCA_041748815.1 Chthoniobacterales bacterium | reverse complement strand
AAAGGGTCAGCAGTCCGACCGTTTTCAAATTCCTTACAGCGAGGAGATTTTCCTTTGAGTCCCGAGGGAACGCCTCAATGGTGGACTCGATCACGTTCCAGTGTGAGCGGTAGGTGGCAGAGTTCAGCCGGTGTCCGAGGTTGGCCCTGACGTAATCGTAAAGATCCGCCAATTGGTACGGCTGCGTCTGAGCGTGAAGCGACTGCTGGGCAAATGCTCTTAGACCGAATGGTTCGTGGGCACACAGGAATCCAAACAGTGACCTTTCATTCTGACCAAAGCGACGAAGGATTCGGACCAGAACCGGCAGGACCATTGCATCGAGTGGAAACAATGACTTTGCGACTGCCTGCAATGTCTCCCTGCTCGATGCTGTGCCATACCATCCAAGGCGCATCGCGGTCTTCATTGACTCCTGAGCCTGTCGAGCCAAAGAAGGAGGCAACTGGGATGGTTTCGTTCCCAGAGCAGAAGCGGCGAGTTGGGCAACCTGGTCGAGCGGCAACGAGAAGGAAATCTCTTCAAAACGTCCTGCTATCTTTTCCCACTCCCGGGCAGTCGTTTTGGCCAGTTGCTCAGCGTAGGCATTAATGCTTTGGTGAAGCAGGCAGATGACAACCAACGGATGTTTGGCACTACGGGATGCAGCTTCAGCAAGCTGCTGGAGAAAGAAAACATCCTGGCTGGCAGGCTCGATAGCGGCAAATTCCAGGAACTTGCCAACTTCATCCATGATCAAGATGATGCCGTCAGCTTTCTTGGACTGGATGAGTTTTAGGTTCGCTGCCGTCAGAAAGTCGATGGCCTGTTGATCCGCTATCTTTGTCTGACTGAGTGCGGACTCCATTTCCTCCAACAATGCCGACTTGGCGCCGCGGGAGTTCAGAGAGCCAAGCGTGGCCGCCAAAGCCCGAACGACTGCATTGGACATAGGCTCCCGGGAGCCAGCGACCAGAATGGGCAAAAAGTTTGCGTTTTTCGCTTCTGGGGTGGCCTTCCCGACGGCACCTCTGAGACCGCGAGGCAACTGATCGTAGGAACGGAATGCACGAGCAAGAAGCAGGGCAAATGATGATTTGCCCGAACCGAAGTCTCCCGTGATCCGCCATGCTCGGCGGGTGCTTCCCAGACGCAAGGAGTCGGCAATCTGTTCGAGACAGGAACGACCAAAATCGGTGAGCCAGTAGTTCTCCAAACTCAGTGGATCGACGAAATCCCGCACCAGGTCCGTAGAGCGGAAAAACCTCTTTTTCTCTTGCAGCAGTGAGGAAATCAGGGTCTCAGACATAGGAAGGTTGATGCTTGTAGATTTTAATCAGCGAAGGACACGCGCAGTCCGGCGCAATCACAATCCGGGGAATGGACGACGATTCCTCAAAGCGGAAAAAGCCGCCGGTTTCTTCTTCGATCCCAAACAGTCGGTTACGCACGTCATGCTCAGGAATTTTGAAAATCTGGCCGGGACTTCCGTGGCCATTAGCTAGAAGATGAAGCGGGATTGTAAGTTCCGTCGAGTGATGATTCCGCCAGAATTCATGAATTGAAAAGGCAAAGAGGCCCATGCCAATTTCCGCTTTATCCTCTCGCCGGAATGCATACTTCTGCTCGGTTTTTCCAGGATTCAGAGATGACTCCGCCGGCCCGGTGGCAAATAGAAAGTCCAATTCAACGAGTGGGCAGTCAAGATTATCCTCTCGAACCTCACCCTTGCGTCCCCTTGTTGGGGTATAGGAGTGGAGAAATACACTCCAGAGTTGCTCAAGCGATCCTGGAGAGACGTCAGCGCACTCGGGCTCCTTGCTAAGTTCTTCGACAACGGCAGATGCGTGAAGTTCCGGTCTCTGATAGCGATTCAGAAGAAAATCCCAGACAAAAATCAAAGACGATAAATTCGACGCCAATCTCCAATGAATCAGCCAGAGTGTCTGAATATCTTCGAGGTATGGGTCTAATGCAGGAAGTTCATTGTCCTGATCGTCTCTCCATCCGATCAAGACCTGATAGCCGAAATCTGTTGGTTCATGGCCGCCTTGAACCGGAGTGATGATATCCGCAGCTTCGGCCCAAAATCGCGTGGATCGAACCATATTCTTCCCGACTCCGAGTTCGACCATTGCGTCATCT
>JBGTCP010000564.1:0-3013 GCA_041748815.1 Chthoniobacterales bacterium | reverse complement strand
AGTCCACCTCACCAATAACGATGTCTACTTCTGGAAATTTCGCAAAATTCTCCAGCACTGCTTCGGCAGCTCCTGGAGTCATCACATCATCGGAGTTGATCCAGCCAACAATCTCGCCGCCCATTTGCGCGAATGCCCTGTTGAGCGCATCGGTCTGACCCTCGTCCTTTTCGGAAACGACAGTATCGTTTGCAGTGGCGTAACGCCGCGCGATTTCCACAGAATCATCCGTGGATGCTGCATCCTGCAGCCACCATTGCACGCGCCCGCCCTGGTGCGCTAGCGAACGTAAAGTTTCTTCCAAATAACGCCCTCCATTCCAGTTGGGGATGGCCAACGTCAACCGCGAGGGTGTCGTCATGACGCGGCTGCTGGTTCGTCAAGCACCGTCCATTGAAACACTGGGGCTACCACACCGGGCCGGGAATTTCCCAGCGAGTTCCAGAATGGCGACACGCCATGATCAAGAACCAGCTCCATTTCCACGACCGCATCGATTTGCACATTGTACTTAATGTTGTGCAAACTGATGCGCGGCGAAATGTAGTAGATCCCCGCATTGAGTAATCCCGGCGGGATGGTGCATCTCCATCGATGTTTGCCCACACCGGCAGGAGGCCATTTTCCCTCCCCCCCGTCAGTTTGGTAGGATCGCAGCACCGTCAGCCCCTCGGAATTCATTAAATCAAACCCCACACACAAAGCCGGATGGTGCTCAAGCACTTCAAAACCGAGTTCCACATGCAGCGGCTCACGACTTGCAAACGTGGCCGAAGTCAAAGCATCCGAGCGAACATGCACTTCCTCCAGTCGCACGTAATCATCGCCGGGGCGCTCATTCTCCTCCCACACTTTGCGGTTGCCCGAGTTGCTCATCGCCAGCAGGTAATCCGACACCACCTGCCGCGTTCCACCACGGCTCACCATCTGACCCTGACTTAAATAAACCGCAGCTGTGCAGAGCGACTGCACGGATTGCATGTTGTGGCTGACGAAGAGGACGGTGCGGCCGCCGCGCGCAGCCACATCCTGCATCTTGCCGATGCACTTACGTTGAAATGCGGAGTCGCCCACCGCCAGCACTTCGTCCACCAGCAAAATCTCCGGCTCGAGATGTGCAGCCACCGCAAACGCAAGCCGCACGTACATACCCGATGAATAACGCTTCACCGGCGTGTCCAAAAAGCGCTCCACTTCAGCGAAGGCCACGATCTCATCAAACTTCGAGCGGATCTCCGCCTTCGTCATTCCAAGCACCGAGCCATTGAGAAAAATGTTTTCCCGCCCGCTGAGTTCCGGATGAAACCCGGTGCCCACTTCGAGCAAACTTGCAATGCGCCCTCGGTAGCGAATCACCCCTTCCGTCGGCTCCGTGATGCGGCTGAGCAATTTCAACAATGTGGACTTTCCCGCTCCATTCCTCCCCACCACGCCCACCACTTCGCCTGGTGCAATTTCCAGAGAAAGATTCCGCAATGCCCAAAACGATTGCGAGTTCGCGCCCACCCCGGGCGTATTGCGACCTGTGATCGTGCGGGCAAAATTTTTACTCGTGCTCACGATTAGATCGCGGAACGAAGTCGGCGCATCCGCTGCGTTGCCCGCGATCGTGTAGCGCTTACCGAGGTTTTCAGTTTTGATGGCGTAGCTGCTCATGGACTCAGATCACATCCGCAAATGTGCGCTCGGTTTTTCTAAAATAACGAATCCCCAGCATCAACAAAGCCGCCACCAGCACTATCGAACACCAGAAACCCGGCCAGTAAATCGAGAACTCCGATCCCAGAATTGCCCATCGGAAAATATCAATCACCCCGACCATCGGATTCAGCGAATACCAAAACAACAAATGATCCGGGACCAACTCGCGCGGGAATCCCACCGGTGAAATATATAGTCCCAGCTGCACTACAAACGGCACGATATGACGGAAGTCACGATATCTCACATTGAGCGCGGCAAACCACAGACCCGCCCCCATCGATGCCAGGAAAGTGAACACCACCAGCAGCGGCAGCAAAAACACCCCCGGCCCTGGCACAAACCCGTAAAACGCCATCAACGCAGCAAGGATGAGACATGAAATCCCGAAATCCACCAGCGCAACAATGATGCTGCTCGCCGGCACGATGAGCCTCGGGAAATACACCTTCGATACCAGATTCGCATTCACCACAAGGCTGTTGCTGCACTCTGCCAGTGCCGTTGCAAAAAATTGCCATGGCAGAAGCGCCGCAAACACAAAGATCGGATATGGCACACCGCCGGAATCCACATTCGCCAGCCTACCAAACACAAACTTGAAAATCAGCATGGTGAGCACCGGACGCACCACCGACCATGCCACCCCCACGACTGTTTGTTTATAGCGCACCAAAAAATCCCGCCACGCCAGAAAATAGAAGAGCCCGCGAAACGCCCAGATGTCCTGCCAGTAGCGCTGCTCGCTCTTGCCTGCCTCAATCACGAGTTCTTGATCCTTGCTGCTCAACACAATGCGTCGCATCCTGACTCAAACCCTGTGTTCGTCAAGCATCCGAAGCATTCGAGATTGAAAATAGGCGCATTTCCACAAATTGCGGCTTGATGCGCAGATTCCCGAAAGGCCACTATCACTCAATGTCTTTTACCCCACACACTCCGCATGACTTCCTGCGCAAATGGATCGCCGCCGTCAACCATGGCGACGTGGATTATCTTGCGGGACTTTACGATGCCGGAGCGGTTCTCATTCCCACATTTTCAAATCGCCTCCTGAGTACGCCGGATCGCATTCGAGGCTACTTTGAGAAGCTGGCTAAACGCGACTATCTCGACCTCGCATTGCACGAGAACACCGTCAGTTCGCATGCAGTGAGCGATGCCCTCAGCAGTCTCTGCGGGATCTATTGCTGGCGTTTCGCAGTCGACGGAGAAGTGCTCAGTTTTGAAGCACGTTTCAGTTACATGCTGGATCTTTCGCGACCAGCTCCTATCCTTCAGCACCATTCCTCGCAAATCCCCCGTATGCTTT
>JBGTCP010000563.1:0-6473 GCA_041748815.1 Chthoniobacterales bacterium | reverse complement strand
CTCAGCTCGCTTTAAAGCGGCATTTCTATACCCCTCACACTCGATTTTCAGCGATAGACTGCGTTCATTAATACTGAATATTTGTGTTGCATTGCGGAATGGTTGTGTGATTGATAATTCCAATTATGGCAGTGCAATCGTTAGAGCGGGGGATGGATATTTTGCGGGTGGTCGCGCAGAGTTATGAGGGGCTGCGGTTGTCGGACCTTGCGAGGGAGATGGGTCTTGCGCAGCCGACGGTTCATAATTTGGCAAACACATTGGTGCGGGGCGGATTTCTTGCGAAGGTGGCAGATCCAGTGCGTTACCGCATCGGCCCGGCGATGCAGGATCTGGCAGCGAAGTCCGGGGATGTGGATTTGCCGGATTCCACTCTCATCGAAACTTTTAACTCCACGACGGCGGACTCCTTGCTCGTGGTGGAGTGGAGCGGATCGGATTTTGTGATTCAGCGGCGCATCGACCGCTCGCGTGCGAATGTGGTGCAGCGGGTGGGAACAGTGGTGCCTTCGCCTTATCAATTTGTCACCAGCCTGTGCTTGCTCGCATTTCTTCCAGCGATGGATCTGGACAGTTTTCTGAAAAAATATCCGATCGAAGAGTATGGAGGGCAGATTTTTTCGAAACGTGAACAGCTGATAAAATTCCTCACCAGCAGCAGCAAACTGGGTGTGGCAGTTCAACAGAACGCAAAACTTTTCCGCGCCGCAGTTCCGTTCTTTCATGCATCCGGCACGTTGCGTGGCGCTATTGGTGTATATTGCTCGAAGCCGATGTCTGTGAATCCGGCAAAAATTATCCAAGCCCTCAAATCCACTGCCAACCTCTAATCTTATGAAACTCATTGATTGCGACGTTCACCAATCCTGGGCCGATCCGCAGGAACTCACCCGGCGCCTGCCCTTGGCATTTCGAAATGGCGGCTATTCGCTGCCAGGCGGCTGCGTGGGGAGTCCGATCGGCGTGTTGCGGGCGGATGCAAAACCTGAGCAAGGTGAACCGGGTTCGGATCCGGAATTGATGATCTCACAGCATCTGGACCCGTTCGGGATTGAGGCGGCGATACTGACTGGCTCAGGCATTCTGAGCATCGGCGTGCATCCCAATGTGCATTTTGCGGCGGCGATGGTTTCGGCATACAATGATGCACTGGTGGAGACCTGGCTGGAGGTAGATCCGCGTTTCTGGGGCTCCATTCTTATCACTCCACAGGACCCTGAGGCCGCAGCGCGGGAGATCCGGCGGATGGCCGGGCATCCGCGCATGGTGCAGGTGTTGATGACCAGTGGGGCGCGGATTCCTTTCGGGCAAAAATTTTATTGGCCGATTTATGAGGCGGCGGCGGAAGTCGGGCTTCCGGTGGCGGCGCATCCGGGCACGGAGGGACGCGGCATCGCGGGCACGTTTGCTGCAGGCGAGCCGTCCACGTATCTTGAATGGCACACCAACATCCCGCAAAACTACATGGGTCATGTGGTGAGCCTGGTGCTGGAAGGTGTGTTTCAAAAGTTTCCGGCCATGAAATTTGTCTGCATTGAGGGCGGGCTGGCGTGGATTCCGCATGTGATGTGGCGGATGGATAAAAATTGGAAAGCGCTCAGGGCGACGACGCCGTGGGTGGACCGGCTGCCGAGTGAAATCCTCGTGGACCACGTGCGCTTCACCACCCAGCCCATCGAAGAGCCGGAGAATCCAGACCACCTTCGCTCGATCCTGGAAATGATCCACGCGGAAAAAACGGTCATGTTCTCGTCGGATTATCCGCACTGGGACAACGACTCGCCGAAGCATGCGCTGCCGCGATTGGAACCGGCGATGTCGGAGCGCATTTTCCATGGGAATGCGGAGGATCTTTACGACTTCAGCAAAGTGGCCCCGGCCGTAGCAACCGCCTGATACCATGCCATCGCGCCATGTGATTTGTCGTGCTTCCGAGCTGCCGCCGGGCGAGCGGAAGATTGTTCAAATCGGGAAAAAATCGGTAGGCATTTTTAATGTTGGCGGGGAGTTTTACGCGCTGCTGAATTTGTGTCCGCATCAATTTGCGCCGCTGTGTCAGGGCCGTGTGACCGGCACGACCGTGGCCGGGGAAGTGGGGGAATTTCCATGGACGAAGGATGGAGAAATCGTGAGGTGTCCTTGGCATGGCTGGGAGTTTGATATCAAAACCGGGCGCAGCGTTTTTAATCCGCACCGCGTGCGCACGCAGACATTTGAGGTGGCGGTGGAAAGCGAGGCGACCTGTGAGCATGGCGGGGAGGATGCTGCGGTGGAGACATTCCCCGTCGAAGTGCAGGGTGCGCAGGTGGTGCTGATTTTGCCGTAGAGAATATCACTCATTCGACGGGATGACGCACCCGGCGACGGGTGGGTTTCTGCCTTGTGTTTTGCGGCTTCTGGTTTCATTTTAGACTCCCCCGATGATTGATTGTGTCAAAATTTTTTATGAAGGAAGGGTCCAAGGTGTGGGATTCCGTTACACGGTGCGGCAGATCGCAACCGGGTATGATGTGACCGGTGCGGTGCGCAACTTGCCGGATGGCCGCGTGGAACTCATCGCTCGCGGCGAGAGTGACGAGGTGGAGGCATTCCTCGGAGAAATCCGCACCAGCGCTGTCGGCGGCCACATCACCAAGGAAGAAAAAGAGGCAGTGAGTCCGGTTGAAAGTTTTTCAGGATTTCGTATTCTCCCATCATGAGCGATTCCGCAGTATCGATCAAAAATCTCACCAAGGCATTTCCGATTCCTATGAAACGCAAGCGTTTCGTGGCGGTGCGGGATCTGTCGTTGGAGGTCGCGCCGGGCCAGGTGTATGGCCTGCTGGGACCCAATGGCTCTGGCAAAAGTACGACGCTTAAAGTCGTGCTGGGTCTTGTGCGGCCGGATGAAGGCAGCGCCAGTATTTTCGGGCTGGATAGTTCGCTGGTGGAAAGTCGCGAGCAGGTCGGCTTCCTTCCAGAAAATCCTTACTTCTATAAATATCTTACCGGCGAGGAAACGTTGCGGTTCTTTGGAAAAATCTGCGGGCTCCCCGGGAGGGAACTTAAGGACCGTATCAAAGAGTTACTGGAGATCGTCGGGCTTCAGCATGCAGCTGACAGGAGGCTGGGGGGGTATTCCAAAGGCATGCTTCAGCGCATCGGCCTTGCGCAGGCTTTGATCCAGCGTCCGCGGCTCGTTGTGCTGGATGGGCCGACTGCCGGTGTGGATCCCGCAGGCTCACGTGAAATCCGTGACCTCATTCTCGATTTGAAACAGCGCGGCATCACGGTGCTGCTGAGTTCGCATTTGCTGGCGCAGGTTCAGGAAATCTGCGACCGCATCGGCATCCTTTCCAACGGAGTGCTTGTGAAAGAAGGCAAGCTGGAAGATCTTATCTCCATTGAGAACCAGCGGGAGATTATCGTCGAGGACGCCACTCCCGCCATGTTGGAGGAAATTCAGTTCGCTGTGAAAAAATCGGGTGCCCGGCTGGTGGATGTGCGCAAGCCCCAGACGACCCTTGAGCGTCTTTTCCTTGCCGAAACCGAGTCATCCAAACCGGAAATCGCCTCCGCAAAACCCCCGGAATCGTTGTCATGAGCGAAGCAGTCTATTCACAGCCCAAGCACCGGTTTTTCTCGATCTCCCGCGTCAATGCCATCGCGTGGAATACCTTCACTGAACTCGTGCGGCTCAAGGTCTTTAACTTTTTGCTGATCTTTGCGCTGCTTGTTATCGGGAACTCCGCATTCATGGTGCAGTTTTCGTTTCAGGAGGAATTTCAGGTGCTCAAAGATGTATCGCTGGGTGCTATGTCGATCTTCACTTCGCTGTTGGCGATGGTGGCGACGGCGATGCTGCTGCCGAAGGACATTGAGGACCGCACGCTATATACCATCCTTGCAAAACCGGTGCCGCGGTTTGAATACCTGCTTGGCAAACTCGGTGGAGTGCTTTTCCTGCTGGCGATCGCAACTCTCTTGATGTCGGTGGTATTTGCCCTGGTGCTCTACATTCGCGAGCAATGGGTCATCGGTGCGCTCACGCGTGATCTTGGCGCCGTGTCGCCCGAGGCGCTTGCCGAGAGGGTGGCGCAGGTCAAAGAAGCTACTTTTAACACCGGCCTGCTGTTTGGAGTGGCGGTGATTTACATGAAAGCCGCTTTGCTGGCTTCCCTCGCGCTGTTTGTGTCCACGTTTGCGACGAGCTCGATTTTCACGATCATTGTGTCCGTGGCGGTTTATTTCATCGGGCATTTACAGGCAACCGCGCGGGATTATTGGCTGACTGAAACCGGCTCGACCCTAACGCGGCTTTTTGTGGGGATTGTTTCGTTGGTCTTCCCCGATCTGCAAATGTTCAATTTGGTGGATGATATTGTGGCGGGCACGGTGATCGCGACCAGCCTCTTCCTGAAAACACTGGGACTTGGTGCCTTGTATGTGGTGGTTTATTGGTTCCTTGCCTATGTCGTGTTTGCTTACAAGGAATTCTAAGAGATGAAGAGAGCGGCTCTTGTCAGTGTCCTGGTTTTGCTGTTCGGAGTCGTGCGTGTCCCGATGGAGCACGCGGTATCGCAGTCGCATAAAGCGGCATTCTTCCGCGGTGCGGAGCTGAATCTCGAACTCCGCGAGCAAATCGGGCAGGGGGCATTCCTCGCGGCATTGAGCGGGTTTCGATCTCTGGTGGCAGACGGGCTTTGGATTCAGGGTCACACCGCATGGCAGCGCACTGAGTGGGGACGCATGGCTTATATCTTCACCAATGTCACCACGCTCCAGCCCCGCGTGATCATGTTCTGGGACCTCTCTGCCTGGCACATGGCATGGAACGCGAGTGTGGCCGCTTACTACGACGAGTCGCAACCTCGCGAGGTGTTGCGACTCCGCGCTCAACGTGAGTATTTTGACCTAGGTCGCGATTTTCTGGACCGCGGCATCGCTAACAATCCCGACAAGTGGGATCTTTACGACAAAATGGCGATTCTTTTGAGGGACAAATATGAGGACCACTGCGGTGCGGCGGAGTATTTTGGCAAAGCTGCAGAATTCCCGGAAGCACCGGCCTATGTAAAGCGCATGGCAGCCTACGAGCTTGCCAAATGCCCCGGGCAGGAAAGAAAAGCTTACGAACGGCTAGTCCAGCTCTATAATGATTTCCCCGACGAGCGGCAGCTTACGATGCGCACGTTGATCCGCGAAATGCAGGAGTCGCTCGAGATTCCTGCGGAACAAAGGATTTACATCCCCGAAGAATAATTTAAAAAGACTCTCTTACATGCGATTTGCGATTTTTGGTGATATTCACGCTAACTTGGAAGCTCTGGAGGCAGTGCTTGCAGATGCCAATAAGGCGGATGTCACCCATTATGTGTGTCTCGGCGATGTTGTTGGCTACAACGCGAACCCACACGAGTGCGTTGAGATTGTGCAGCAGCTTGAGTGCCCCGTTGTGAAAGGCAATCACGACGAACAGGCAGTCATGAATGACGACCTGAGCGCGTTCAACCCGTTGGCCGAGAAGGCGCTCACATGGACCCGCAACGCGCTCACTGCTGCTGATAAAAACTGGCTGCGCGACTTGCGCATGGTGCGGCAGGTGCGGGATTTCACCGTGGTGCACGCCACCTTGGACACGCCACATCGCTGGGGCTATGTCTTCAATCAGCTCGATGCCTCCGCGAGCTTCAGCTACCAGGGGACCAATGTTTGCTTTTTCGGCCACACGCATGTTCCGCGTGCATATATCCGCGACAGTTCTGTGCTAAGCCTTCCTTTGGAGCGCATTCATTGCGAGATCGGCAAAAAATATTTCATCAATGTGGGCAGCGTGGGTCAACCGCGCGACGGCGACTGGCGGGCATCCTACGTGATTTACGAACCGCCTAAAAGTACAATCGAGCTACGACGGATCCCTTATGACATCAAGACTGCTCAGAAAAAGATCCTGGACGCAGGACTTCCTGAGCGCCTTGCCGACCGCCTGGCTGTGGGCAAATAGCAGCCGCAACGGCCTGGCCGGAAAGCCACGCGCCTTCCACTTTCGCGCCTGCAAAGGCATCGCCACAGAAATACACCGGCGGGCCGAGGTTTGAGGCAAGAAAGGCTTGGTCTGGAATGCCTTGAGTTACCAAGGCATAGCGCCATCGATGCACCATGCGGTCAGAAAAATTCAACACCTGCCCGTCCACGATTTCCGCGGCTGCGTGGAGCATTTCATCCGCAGCTTTTTCTAAATCCCGATCCTGCCACTCCGCGCTGAACTGCGCTGATCCATGCATCACAGTGGTTCGAACAGGCTGGTCGACCCGTCGGCGCGAAGTGTCGTCAGCGATCCAGGACAAAGTGTGCGGCGGGCTGATTTGTATGCCATGCCACTCAGGCGCAGCCATCTCACATCGAATGACCACACAAATGGAGGGACCATACCGCACCGACTGCAAGGCCTCTAATACCTTGGGTTCAAGACTTTCAGTAATCCATTTCAAAGC
>JBGTCP010000562.1:0-4991 GCA_041748815.1 Chthoniobacterales bacterium | reverse complement strand
TTTTGGCATGAATCTGCCAAAATTTGCAAAATTTCCCGATATGGGTTGCAATTCTGTTACGTCACATTCATTCTGATGCTCTCCCGACTATCCTCATGAAATTATCCCCTCTCACTACCACGTTGAGTTTTGCACTTTCATTTTCCATTCTCGCTTCCGTCACGGCGGTTGCTGCATCCGGGCCAGAGGTCGGATGGGATGCCGCTAAATTTGAAATGCCTCCGTCGCCCGTGAACCCGGAAGCCATTGTGGCAGAAGGCAATACGGAGATCAAATGGATGCCGGAGGAGTTTGAATTCACGCCCGGCTTCTCACTGCGTTACATTGATTTTGAGGGAGGCGATGATTCGAATGACGGCGCTTCAAAAGACTCGCCATGGAAGCACCATCCCTGGGATCCGCAAGCCGGCGGTGCTGCGGCTGCTGAGAAGGGTGGGCACACTTATGTGTTCAAAGGTGGAGTGATTTATCGCGGCAATCTGGTGGCAGAGGAATCCGGCACGGAGGCCGAGCCCATTCGCCTCACCCGCGATCCGTCGTGGGGGGAAGGCCCTGCGACTATTGCCGGTTCTGTGGTTCCCACGGGTTGGACGCGTGCCTCTGATGAGGATGCGAAAGCTGCAGGGATACCAGATTCTTCACTGGGCAAGGTCTGGGTCACAACGCTCGAGGGTGACTTTGTTCCCCGCGCGGGTTGGCTGCTGAAAGCGGATGGAGAACGGGAAAGGGTGAATCTTGCCCGGTGGCCAAACTGGGAGATCGAGCATCCTTACAATCACTTTACCCAATGGCATCGTGTGGAGGATATCGCAGCGAAGTTCCCGCAAACAGCGATCTTTGCCCCCAAAGTGCTTAATGATCCAGATCCGAAAGCTTATGACGGGGCCACGGTTTGGATGGAGCATCCCAATTCTCATGGCAGTTTCTCGATCACTGGCATCTATCCCACGAAAGTCATTGGTTATGATCCAAGGCGGGGATTGATTCGGATTCCCCTTGAACATCCGAGGCGGCATCCGCAAAAGAACAGTCCGTTTTATTTGGAAAATCTTCCCCGCTTTCTCGACACTGACGGGGAATGGACGTTTGTGCCAGAGGATCGCAAACTCTATGTGCGACTTCCCGGCGATGTGGAACCCACTGCGGCGACTTTTGAAGTAGCCGCTCATCCGGTCATTCTGGATATTGTCGGACAAAAGAACATTGAGGTTTCGGGACTGCGGTTCACAGGGGGCAATGCATTTGACTACAATTACGCGGCCCGCGCGGGTGACTGGACACGGCCCTCCAATTTTACACAGATGGGGGCCATTCGATTGATGAATGGCGGACAGGCGCTGGTTCTCAAAAATTTGGAAATTTTTGATACGGCAGGCCTCGGCATCTCGACGTGGGTGACCAGGGATGAAGATCTCTATGAGAATATTTTAATTGCCGACAGCGAGTTGGTGAATGTCGACAACGACGGTATTTATTTTAGTAATATTATGGCGGACTCAGAAAGTCCCCGCGGTGCGATAACCGATGTGCGGGTTCTGCGTAACCGGCTACACACTATCGGACTCCGGTGCAGTGTGAGCCAGGGTGGGCGTGGTATCAATTTTCACGGCCTGCAGGTCGGGGAGATTGCTGGCAACGTTGTGCACACCGTGGGAGGGCATGGCATTAACGTCTTTGGCGGACAAAATTACCCTGGCCCGCTGATTCGCGTGCAAATGCATGGCAACCAGGTCAACGAAGCGCTTCTTCAGAAAGCGGATTTTGGAAACATTCAGTTTTGGGGCCAGGGCACGGCTTATGTTTACAACAATGTCGCGGTGGACCCGATTGGTTATGTCGCCAGTCGCGATACCTATCACAAGGGTGAAGCCTTTTACTTTGATCACGGGGTGAAGGGATTTTTGTTCAATAACATCGGTTGGTGCCGCGATTTCCCTGAAGCCCATCTGAATGCCACCGCGCAGACTTTTTTCAAAGAGGTCCGCAACCGCTGGAATCAGGGCTTTCACAACACTACCTATAATTTCCGTCAGATGCAGAATATGGAGGGGAAACACGGCGATCAGCAGCATTATTTGTCGAATGTATTTATCCAAAATAACGAAAAGGTGAGTTTTCTGTCTCATTGGGGCCTGGATGACGCGGCAGAACTCGGCTATGCCCGCAATGTTCTTGCGGGAAAATACGGGGCAATTTATTCGCGCTATCAGGGAGCAAAATACGAAACGCTTGAGGAGTTTCAAAATCATATCAAGACGCTCAACAACCATGTGACCATCGACGAACCGGCGTTTTTCACGGATGATATGCCGGTGGTGGATCCCGATGAACGCGATTTCCGGCCTACCGCGACGTCGGCGGCGATTGACCGCGGGGTCCGTGTCTTCGTTCCGTGGGCTCTCTACGGAACCGTCGGCGAATGGTTTTTCCGCCATCATCCACGCGATCCCAACACGGTACTTGCCTATGATCTGTTTCCTCAGGAAACCTATTCCGGAACGGGATCGATCCAAATTGGCTCAGAGATTCCCGGCAATGATCTTGTGGGAAAAGATTTTACCTCGGAGGATTATCGTGCGGGGGCTTTGGAAGACTGGAACATGGGTGCGCTTCACTTTGATGGCACCAGGTTCATGCATATCCCCAATGCAAGATTGGTGCAGGACATTGTCCGCGAAGTGAAAGACAAGGACGATGTGGTGTTTCCGGGTAAAGAGCGTCGAACGGTCCGGATGACTGACAATAATTTTCTCATCGAGGCAGTGCTTAGAATTGAGCCGGGTGCGGGCGGTGGCACGATTGCAGGGAAGCTTGGGGACGCAGCGGGTTATTCGCTCAGCCTCGATGCCCAAGGCAAACCTGTGATCACTCTAAAGTCGGATGGTGCCAGCTACACTGTCTCCGGGAAAACCGGTGTGAACGATGGCAAATGGCATCATGTCCTGGCAGAGGTGGACAGGGCCGGAAGCAAGGTGACGCTTTACTTAAACGGGGAAGATAATACGGGCGAGACTGCGGGGGCTTTTCCAGCCGCAGCTGTTTCGCTCGACAATGAATCGGATTTCGAAGTCGGGCGCGGCTACAAAGGGGCTTTGGATTATCTCCGCGTAACACGGGGGACTCTGGCCGATGCTAGAACGAATATTGAAGAACTGATGGCGTGGCAATTCAACGGCCCTCAGTTCCGCGATTTCACTGGTCGCGAGGCGACCGGCGGAGTGCGTGACGCAGGAGCTTTGGAACATCCGACCGTCAGTGGATTGCAGAAGATCAATTACACCCCTCGCACGCCCAGTGAGTCACAGGGTGAAGCTCCGCAGGCTGCGGCTTTTGATAAGAGCAAGTTTCAATCGGATGGGGACCGTCAGTCGCAGGATTTTAATTGGGGCTCGGTATCATTTCCAAAAGCAGTTGTCGCGGGTGAACGTGCGCCGGTCCAGGTGGTCTTCGGCGTGGAAACGATCGAACGCTCCGGCATGAAACTTCGGATGGATGTTCACGGCTGGGAGGGAAGCAAACGCATTGGACCCATTGGTCAGGGACAGCCCATCGACATCGTGCCGGGTGCCACCACACCCTACACGAGCGACTTGCTCATCCGCGAAAGTGACGGCCTAACGCAGGTGACAGTGCTGATCTATGTTTCGCCGGATGGCACCTACAACAACCGGACGCTTTCTGAGGAAGTCACCATACCCGTGGGCGCTGCGTCCACACCTGCCGCCACTCCTGCCCAAAGCCCGTCGGCTGAAGTTGAGGTTGAATGGAAGGAAGGCGAGGGACGGATCACCGGGGAATACGATTGGGGGCGTGTTTCCATGCCTGCGAAAGTGAATGTGGGAGAGGAAGTGGAAATACTGGTGGAGCTTCAGCCGAATGTGGTATTGAGTGCTCAAGTCCTGCAAGTGGATCTCCATTGGTGGCAGGGCAACGAGCGGAAAGGCCCGCTCACGCGTGCTCGCCGCATCCAAGTGAGCCGGAACACCGAAGGCATTCAGGTCGCACGTGCCAAAATTCCTGAGAAGGAAGGCATCACACGCATCGCCGCCATCATTTACGTTGCTCCGGATGCGGACTACCAAAGGAAGATATTTAGCACGGAACTCGGCGGGACTGAAGTATCCCGGTGAGAAATCTTTCGTTTTTGTACCTGAGATTCATGATGGCTGGTGGGATCACGCCCCCGCTGCCAGCGCCACGTACCCTGAAGTGCGGCTACATGTCGCCCTAGGGGAAAGCCTCAACATGTTGCAGCATTCCAACCAGGAAATTGGACTCCCCTAACCCCTACTGATTATGAAACTGTTACCCACCCTGATACTTGTCGCCGCCTGGATCCCGATCTGCGCTTTGGCATCCGAAGCACACAAAGCCGGCTGGCAGAACGGGGAATTTGCCGCGTTCCCGTCTCCTGTAAATCCCGATGCCGTCGGGGTCGAGGGCAGCACTGAAATCCGCTGGATGCCAGAGCCGTTTGAATACACCCCCGGCGACTCGGTGCGCTACATCGACTACGCTGCGGGCGATGATACCAACGATGGCACCTCCAAGGATTCCCCATGGAAACACCATCCATGGGACACCGGGGCTGTCGACAAAGCTGCGGCTGCAAAAGGCGTTCACACCTACGTTTTTAAAGGAGGTGTCACTTATCGGGGCCAATTGACTGGAACGGAATCTGGAACTCCCGATGAGCCGATCCGGCTGACGCGTGACCCCGCCTGGGGAGATGGACCTGCCACGCTGGCAGGCTCGCTCGAGGTGAAGGGGTGGCAGTTGGCAAATGAGGAAGAGGCGAAGGAAGCGGGGATCCCGGAAGAATCGCATGGCAAAGTTTGGACCGCGACATTGCCGGGAGATTTCATTCCCCGCGCCGGCTGGCTTGTGCATGAGGATGGCAAGCGCGAGAGAGTCCCGCTGGCCCGGTGGCCAAACTGGGAGGTCGAACATCCATTCAATCATTTTACCCAATGGCATCGAGTGGATGAAGC
>JBGTCP010000561.1:0-2154 GCA_041748815.1 Chthoniobacterales bacterium | reverse complement strand
TGGCGGATCCAATGCTGGCGCTGGAGTGCATCTATGCGCAGCGCAAAGGCTTCCGGCTCGTCGGTCTGGCCCGCAAGCAGACGGTCCTCGGGTTTGTTGAGATTGATGGCGTCGCCGAGTTCCGCTTCAGGAGCTGACCGGTCTGCGCCGTGGTAGGTAAGCACACCGGCTTCTTCGGTGATGGAAGTGATGGGAAATTTTTCACCTTCGTGGGAGACAAAGGTGTCACCTGGCTCAAGGCGGATGCGGACGAGCGGGGCTCCATCCATGGAGTATGTCCTTTGCTCGGAGGCAGCGGGAAAAAAAACTTCCACGCGGCCCTGGCCGGATTTGAGAATAATCCCCAAACCGATTTCCGGTTCGGTTTCACTTGCCCAACGCTGACCTGGAATAAACAACTTTTCGCTCACTATAGAGGCATATCATGCAACAAGGCGCTTTTGGCAAGCCTCATGCGGAGGGATTTCTGAACACTGCTGGCACGCCTTCTTCCAAAACTGCAAGCTTGTCCGCGATATTCGCTTCCGCCGCTTTGCGGGCGAGGCGCTCGAGCGGCTCATGCACGGGTTCGTAAGTGAGACGGAAGGTGCCGTAGTGCATGGGAATGAAGGTGCGGGCTTTGATGTCCAGAAATGTTTGCACTGCTTGTTCCGGATTCATGTGGACTTCGCGTCCGCTCGGCGCGTCGTAGGCTCCGATGGGGAGAAGTGCAATGTCGGTTTCGAGTTTGTTGCCGATCTCGCAAAATCCCGGGAAATAGGCGCTGTCACCGCAATGGAAGACAGTGCGGCTGCCGCTGCGGATGTGGAATCCGCCGAAGCCCCGGTGCGAGTCATACAACACACGGGCGCCCCAGTGGTGGCAGGGAGTGAGTGTGATTTCGGTGTTGAAGATGCGCAGGGACTGCCATTCGGCAAGTTCGTGCACTTCGTTAAATCCGAGGTCGTGCACAAGATTGCCCACGCCGTGAGGCACAATGATGGGCTGCTCTTCCGCCACCGATCGAAGCGTGCGGCGGTCGAGGTGATCAAAGTGTGCATGCGTCACTAGGACAAGATCAATATCCGGCAGGTCATGCAATTCGATGCCGGGATGTTTGATGCGCTTAATAACGCTCAGCCATTTCGACCAGTTGGGATCGATGAGGATATTTTTGCCATTGATCCTGATGAGGAATGAGGCATGGCCGATCCATGTGATGCAAACGTCGTCTTCGGCGAGTGAATCGAAAATAGCGGGGCGGGCGGCACCCGTGCGGCGGCTGAAGATGGTTGGCAGAAATACCTGCGTGAAAAAGTTACGTTTATTCCAGCCTGCTGCCGGTTTCAGCCCGACCTTGGTGGTGGCCGGAGGCGGCGGTGCGGTGGACTCCTCAGCGCGCGTGACAGGTTGCCGGCGGATCTGTGAAAGCGGCTTCTTGCGCGGAGTTTTGGAAGGCTTTTCTGGCGGCATGGAACTCAGGACCAATTATTCAGCAGCGATGCCGGGGAATTGCTGGAGGCGGTCTTGGAACCTCGTCGCATCACTGGATGCGGCCTGGTTAAGGAGGTCGGCTGCTTTGGCCTCCAGTCCGACTTCAAAAGCAAATACCCCTGCAAGCCAGAGGCGCTCGGAAAGTGGCATGGTGGCGGCAGAATCAGTTGTAAAAGCCAATGCAATGTCCAGGATCGTCTGCGGTTCCAGATCTGTCCACTCCACTGGCACGCTGCCGTAGGGGATTTCCACCTGGATTCCTTCCTGGTCCGCCGATGCAGCTTTGCCCTCGATGGCAGGAGCGGTTTTTCTCGGGATCGGCTCCAGATACCCTGTCGTCCTGAGGTCCTGAGCCAGCAGTTCGTAGAAGCGATTGAGATCGACGATCTTTTTTTGCAATGCGCTGGCGCGTATTTCGCCTTGAGGCGTCACCCTTTTAAAGCCACTCAGGCCGGGCAGTTGTATTTGAAACTGGTGGCCGCGCGCCGCAGTCCTCACCTCCGATTCCCATTTGCTGAGGGTGTTCTGCTCAAGTTGGATCTCCGCGTTGCTTGGGCCTGCAGGGGTGGCAGGTGGGGGAGTTGGAGTTGGCGTGGGTGTCGCAGCTGGCGGCGGGGTGGGCATTGCATCAACTGGGAGTGAGAAGTCCGGGTTTTTCATGCGATACTCCAGCTGCGATGC
>JBGTCP010000560.1:0-5101 GCA_041748815.1 Chthoniobacterales bacterium | reverse complement strand
GCATGATCTGCATCATCTTTGAAGCCATCAAAAAAATGCTCAGCATCATAGATCACTTCGCGTCCGTGTTTTTTGAAAAACGCTGTGGTATCGAGGATCATCGTCCGGTTGGCATCCTCGGTGATTTTAAGAATTTCGGTGACATGGAGCTTCCAGCTTTTGCCGAAAAAGGTGACGACGCCGGTGCCCGCATCGAGGAGGGTCTTAATTTGCGGATCGCTCTCCACTGTGAGGTCGGCGCGGCGGGTGCTGCCGAATGCGGTGATCTTTGCGTTGCGCCATGTGCGCGATTTTGCCTGCTCGAAGAATGCGATGTCTTTGGGATTTGAGCCCGGCCAACCTCCTTCGATGTAGTCCACTCCGAAAGCATTGAGGCGCTCTGCAATGCGGATTTTGTCGAGCACGCTGAATGAGATGCCTTCGCCCTGCGTGCCATCGCGCAAGGTTGTGTCGTAGATCGTAACTGCTTTTCGGGGATTCATGGAAAGGTGAGCACTACAGGAATAACCATGCAAGATCAAGTGTGCTGAGCTGCAATCAGCGCTCAAACCAGGTCTGCTGCAGATTATGGAGATCCCACCATTCCTTGGTTTCATCTCCGTGGGTGAAATGGGCGGCTTTGCGGATGTAGAGCTGTTTAGTCCCGGCAAGGCCGTTGTAAACTGCAAACTGGCCGGGTGGTGGAACCGCGGGATCAAAAACCGCCGCGCCGACCAGCACCGGAATGCGCAGGTAGGTCGCCGCAGTCGCCGCATCAAAATACTGGAGCACGTTGAGGATTTCCGGCCGCTTGTTGTAAAGTTCGGTTATAGCTGCACCGCTCCCTGCGCAGGGCAGAGTAATGCGCAGCGGAATGTTGCCGAAGCTCGGGACATCCAAGTGAGCGCGGCGGAAACGTTTATCCCATGGCAACATGAGTGCACCAATGCCGCCTCCGAAGCTTCCTCCTGCGTAGTCGAGGCATTCAGCGGTTACGGGAACCACTCGAGTGAGCACACATGCCGCACGCCAGAAGTCCGCTACACATCCGCGATGGCAGTAGGTTTCACGCGATTGAATGCCAAAGACAACATGCGCGCTGGCATCCCCGGGGATAACCGGATGCCGTGAGCGGTCAAATCCCCGGGCGCATGGAAAAATCATTGCTGCATGCGGATCTGCCCCTGCAAAATCCGGCCCGCCACGGCCGCCGTATCCGTGCCCGATCACGACGCCACGCGTGATGGGACCTTCAACCGGAATTGCCAGCCAGCCGCCGATGCGCACTCCATCGAGTGAATCGTATTTCACGGCTTGAAGACTGAATCGCGGATCGGGCGATTTCAGCGGCCACCTGCGGAGTCGAAGCGGTGAGGCTAGCGTTTCCTCATAGGTAGCTTGCCAGAACTCCGCAAAATCCGCCGGACCTTCTGGAACCGGGGCTTCAAGCAGTTGCGGTGTGTCCCAGCCGTAAGTGGGATCAAATGGAAAATCGTGTTGAAAGTAACTCATGTTTTTCTTTCCATTATCAGTCGGGTTCCCTGATAGCAGAGCAAGTAGTTGCCCTGAATGTCAAGCTGCCCGGGATAGGCTATTGTTTTCTCATGAAAACTATAATGGAGACCATTGAAAGATTTCTCGCAACCTTTCAGGAGGCCATATGAACACCCAGCCCGTTTGGACACCGCTTGAGTCGCGGAGTGAAGTTCACCCCGCATGGATCCGTCGAGTGATGGATCGTTTCATTGCACGTGGTCGCGGTTCGCTGAAGGCAAACCCACAAGCGCTTGGCAGGTCGCGGTCCATCAATCAAGATCCGCTCCTCGAAACACTGCTGGATGACGTGATCGCAGGGATCCCCGTTGAGAAAATTCATGAAGTCGCGCATGACGTGGCCTATCTCCACATGGGTTTTGTGAACGTGACATTCATTGGTAATCCTTCCGCAGGAGACCGGCGATGGGTGCTGGTGGACACCGGGCTTCCAGGGTTGGCAAGCAGAATTGAAAAGGCCGCACGGCAGCGTTTTGGGAAAAATTCCCGGCCTGCCGCGATCTTAGTCACTCATGCACATCTCGACCATGTCGGGGGGCTCAAGGAGCTTGCGCAGAAGTGGAATGTCACGATCTATGCGCATCCGTTTGAAATGCCTTATCTGGACGGTCGCTCAGCTTACCCGCCATTGCCTGTCGCGGGCCGTAGTGGTACGCCTTCACTGCTGCCGCTGTTTGAAAGCTGCAGCCTCGGCGTTGGTGCCTGGCTGCAACCGTTGCCATCGGACGGCAGTTTGCCTTACATGCACGGATGGAAATGGATCCACACACCAGGCCATTCCCCTGGACACGTCTCACTGTGGCGTGCAGCGGATCATCTGCTCGTTGCTGGAGATGCTTTGATGACAACAGATCCCGAATCCGCCTACATCATAGGCTCGCAAGCGCAAGAGCTTCATGGACCTGCTCTGGTTCACGAGTTGGATCAGGCCACGGCTCATGAAACAGTGGCTGCACTTGCTTTGTTGTTAAAGCCGGAGACGATTATCGCAGGTCATGGCAAACCAATGCATGGCGCCGGGGTGCTCGCGTCTCTAGAGGCGCTTGCCGATCAATCGTTGCATGTGGCTGAAGCTCCGGCGCGCAGTGTGCGCACAAAGGGTGCGGGTCGAAAAAAAGAAAGCTCACTTTCCCTGGAGTCGTAATCTCAAGCACCGTGGCCTTACTGCTGCGGTGGTTCTTCTCCCAGCGCACGCATGACGAGCAGTGCCTCCTCGGGGAGGAGTGGGACGGTTCTGGCGCGAAGGAGAAATTCGCGGGCTTCAGCCTTTTGGCCATTCGCGTCGAGGTAAATGCCATAGTAGGCAGAAAATTGCGGCACTTCCAGCGTGGAGCGATCCAGTACTTCTAGAGTCTTGAGCGCTTCAGCCTCTTTGCCATTCTGGAAAAGGGCGAACGAATAGGTTGAGGTGAAGACTGGGTTATCCGGATGCTCCGAATGGAGTTTTTCCGCGTCTTCCAATGCTGTCTCCACTTCTTTTCCGATGAGGAGTGTGAACATGATACGGTTGTTGACTGCGGCCTTGTCCTCAGGGTTGATTTCTGTGGCCTTGGTGGCGACGCTGAGGAGTCCCTGAGTGTCGAGCCGCTCGGCATAAAAATTGAACAGGCGCTGCAGTGCCCAGCCGTGCTCGGCGGAGTCTGAGACGACCCGCCAGAGAAGTGATCGCACTTCGCTATCCTGATTCCATGTCTGGAGCAGATCCACAAGCTCATTGGAGGCTCCTACGCGGCTGATGGCAATGGAAGTCGCGCGGCTCATTTGAGCACGTGCGAGTGTGCTGTCACCGAGTTCACTATTGGCTCGTGAAAGGAATGCGAAACGGAGAAATTCCATGGACTCCCAGTTTTGGTCATTGAACCGCTCGAGGATTTCTTTCCATGTGTTGCTCTGGGCCAGCGCGTGCGCGAACGAAACGGCTGCGGGCAGGCGCATGGCTGCCGGCGTTGCACGCAGGTAATCGAGGGCTTCGTCCACGAGTCCGGCGCCGGTCATCCAGTTAGCCAGCTGGAGAATGTGGTCGGGCAGCTCGCTCACTTCATCCATGGTGCTTTCCAAGGAGGCTTGGAATCCGGGGTCACCGGCGGATTGGAGGACCTGAAGACTGATGAGGTGGTCGGTGAAATCAGCGGCGGGGTGTGCTTTCAATGCGTTGGCGAGTTTTACAAGCTCTTCAGGTGCCATGGTCGTCTTGCGGTCGGTAACAAGAAGTCGGAGCGCTTTGGCACCCAATGCCGGATCATCGGCCAGCTCCTGCAATTCCTCGCGCCCGAGTGCGTTTTCTGCCGGATCCTCGGAGTGCAGGAGCAGCGTTGCCAGGCCGATGGCCACGGCGGGATTTGCAGGGTTCGTGGCACCGAGCTTTGAAAATAAGTCGGCAGCAGCCACGAAGTTGTTGCTGTGCAGGGCGGCATCGGCGGCGAGTTCGAGGTAGGCTTCAGATTTCTGGTTCTCTTCGGAAACGGATTTCAGCACCTCATGGCCGAAAGCATGTCGATCCATGCGCAAAGCTGTGCGTGCCAAAGCCAGTTGATCTTCGAGGGCATTTGACGAAATATCGGCGGCGCGGGCTCTCCAGAAGAGTGCATTGCCCGAGTTCCATGCGTCCGAGATATCGCCCATTAATCGATTGGCTTCCAGATTGACGGGGTTCAGTTGCAGTACGCGCTGAACGGGAATGGCTGCCGCTTGAAGGTCGTCTTCTTCAATGGCGGTTTTTGCGATACCGATCATGCGGGTCTGCTCAAATTTGCGGTAGCCGCGATAGCCGGCGTAGATAAGTGCACCGGCAAGGAGGAGCACCAACACAAACAGCGCAAATTTTTTAAGTCGTAAAAAGGGATCAGCCTCGAAGGGTTTCACGTTCATTGGAGGTGATATTCGCAAAAGCAGTGCCGGATGGAAAGTGTGGAGTTCGCGCTCGAAGGTGTAATTTCTTTGGCGGGCGGCAGGGGATCTGCCTAAGATGGTTCTTTGTATGAAAAGTGATCAAATCCGCAGTTTTCATTGGGGCCATGTGTTGGTTTTGCCTTGCATGATGGGTGGGCTCCTCGTCGCATTTCTCAGATACTCATGGACGGCGGATCCGCAATACGCCTTCGGGTGGGTCGTGCCCCTTCTGATGCTTTACCTGATTTTTCGGAAATCCACCGGCGAGGAACGAATCGCACCGGGGGCGACGTTGCAGGGCGCTGCCTGGCTGCCGATTGCCTTAATGCCGATCTTCCTTGCGATGTGGTTCGTTGCGCAAGCGAATCTGGACTGGCGCCTGGCGGGCTGGGTCCTTGGGGGGCTTTTTGTGCTCAGTGGCTGGTCTGCGGCTGCCGCGCTGGGTGGTTGGCGATGGGCGGTGCACTTCGGCTTGCCAGTGGGGCTCATTTTATTTGCCATCCCGTGGCCAAGTGCCATGGAGACGCTGGTCACGGATTCTCTAATGAAGGGAGTGGCAATTCTCACGGTGGAGGGACTGAATATTGTGGGTATTCCGGCCATTCAACGCGGCAATTTGATCGAAGTGGGCGCTGGTGTCCTGGGGATCGATCAGGCGTGCAGCGGCGTGCGTTCGTTG
>JBGTCP010000559.1:0-12970 GCA_041748815.1 Chthoniobacterales bacterium | reverse complement strand
CGCAACCACCACCCCTGCGGAGCGCTCATAGATCTCTGAGAGAAAACGCGCCTCAGGACCGTGCGGAAGTGGAAGATGGGATGGATCGAATTTCAAGCTAATGGGATACTACCAATGCAACGCAAACATTTGCAAATCGCTTCGCCCGTGGTCAACCAGCGCGACCGTTTTCACTTTCGAACCAACATTGCCACTGGAAAATGTTCAAAGAGCGTCTTCGGAGATACCTCGCCCTCGTAGACATCGGCGTCAAAAATATTCTCCCACGCGCCAGGTGGCAGCGGCAGCACGGTATCACCCCAGTCTCCATCGAGCGTTAGGGTAAATCGTGGCACCGCGACCAGCACCGACCCGCCGCGCTGGTATGTGAAGAGATGCCCGAGCCGAGTGCCACCCGCACTCACAGGCTGATAGGCTCCGCGGAACTCCGCAGCATGATCCCGCCGGATTTGCAGAACCCGTTGAATCATCCATAGCTTCGGCATGCCGCTTTTCCATTGATGAGGAATTCCATCTCCCATCCCGGCGAGCAACTGCCGTCGCGCATCGTAGTTCACAGGCCGCCGGTTATCGGGATCGACCAGGCTCAGATCCCACAATTCGCTGCCCTGATAAATATCTGGAATCCCCGGCGCGGTCAGTTGAATGAGGGTTTGAGCAAGGCTGTTAATTCGACCAGGCATGATGAGTGGCTCCACAAATGCCTCAAGCCGCACAAGAAAATCCGCGCTTGCCAGGATCGCTTCGCAGAACTCCTTTAGTCCTGATTCGTAAGGTTCATTGGGTTCAGACCACGAGGTGTGGAGCTTGGCTTCCCGGCTCGCTTTGAGCAAATATGCCCATGCCCGATCTGCACCGATGGGCCATGCGCCGATCAATGTTTGGTAGAGCAAATACTCCGCATGCCGGTCCGGGGCACGGCCCTTCCATGCGGGGAGGTTGAGCGCCGACCATTCCTGGAGCGCGGCAGCCCAGCGGCCGGGGATCTCCGAAAGCAGACTCATGCGCGCGCGCGCATCGGCACTGCGTTTATTGTCATGAGTGGACGTGGGCAGCAGATTGGCTGGCCAGTCGTTGCCGAGCCTTGTGCAAAACTCGTGAAATTTGGCCGGCGCGATACCGAGTGCAGATGGCGACGAACCGACCTCGTTGCAGGAGACCAGCCGGTCGAAGCAATAAAACGTGGTATCCTCCGCGCCTTTCGCCATCACCGCGGGAGTCAATTGCTGCCAGCGGGCGAGGAACTCATCCTCCAGCGGTCCGCTCTGCTTCCGCATCAGGATGGCTTCGAAAAAATCAAACACTTCGGGATCAATTCCGCCATCTGCCCGCGGCGTGTCATGCGCGCGGCTCCGCGCAAGCGCGAGTGCGTCCGTGATCACTGCGCGATCTTCAGCGCGAGGTTCAACTCCTGGCACCATGTAGGTTCGATAGACGCTCAGCGAGATGGTCAGCAACGCGATCGCACTTTGTATTTGTGATGGCGACAGGTCCTGCGTCATCCAGTGTTCTCTGGAAATCCGCACAGCCAGTGTGCTCAATCTTTCCAAATCCGCGCGAAAGAAAACCTCCAGCACATGGCTCTTTTTGTCGCGAAGCAGAGCCTGATAATCGATGGGATGCCCGGTGAATTCCGCATACAAAGACGAAAGCGTGTCCGCGTTGTCACTGTCCATCCACAGACGGTTCACTTGGCTGAGGAACTCGTAACCCACCGTGCCGTCGACCTGCCAATTGGCTGGCAGGGTCTCCTCGCCGTCCAGGATTTTTTCCACAAACACCGGCCCGTTTGGAATGTGCCCGCGCAATCGAGCGAAGTAGGCTTCCGGATCGCGCAGGCCGTCAGGATGATCGATCCGTAGACCATCGACTTCACCGGACTCCAGCATTTCCGCCACCCGCGCATGTACCCGGTCAAATACTTCGGGCGATTCCATCTTGAGACCAATCAACGTGGAGATATTGAAAAACCGGCGATAGTTGATTAGCTCTCCATCGAGTTTCCACCAGGCGAGACGGTAAAACTGCTCACTGATCAAAGTATGCAGTTGCTCCTGACTTTGGCTAATCTCCGCGCAGAGCGCACTGAGCTTTTTCCTCTGGGTGTCCGAGGTCTGAATGGCAGCCAGTGCCGTGGTGAGATGCCCAGTAAGTTCCTCATACCGCGTGATAGCATCCGGCTCAGGATCTGTGATTGCCTGGAGAGTTTTCAGTTCATCAAAAACGGGTTCGAGCTCGGGCGCGAGCGGTTCGAGCAGGATTTGCCAGCTTGTCGGATTGAGTGGCCAGGACTCTTCCATGTAGCGCAGCCGGGGAGCCGATGTTGCGGGATAAATGGAAAATGCACCTTCGGCCAGGGCACTCCCGTAAGGCTCGGCCAATACACAAAGAGCGACTTCCCATTTCCCGTTTGCGTTGGTCGGGAACACATCAAAGGTGCCTGCATGTGAACTGAACGGGCCGTGTGTGAGCAGATCATTCCACCACGGATTGCTGGCATGCGTGGCCATATGGTTCGGCACGATATCCAGCAGCACGCCCATGCCGTGGTGCTTTGCCGCTTGCTGAAACAACGCCCACCCTTCCTCACCGCCGAGGTCGTCGCTGATTTTGCCATGGTCGATGACATCGTATCCGTGCATGCTATCTGGAACCGCTTGAAAGCAAGGCGACAGGTAGACATGGCTGATGCCGAGCTCCCGCAGATATGGCATAATATCCGCTGCAGATGATAGCGGAAAGTCCTTATGAAGTTGGATGCGATAGGTCGCAAACCATTGGTCCAGGCTCATTCACTTTTCCCGCCCCGCCCGCGATGCAATACGATCAATGAGCGTCCGCACAGCAAGACGCGTCCATTCTCGATGATCTTCTCACAGTCAGCCTGCGTGTGCTCCGGCTCGACCGTGTCGATGCAAAGCTTCCACCCCTCAGTCCCCAGCACCTCAGGCATCGTGAACTCCACCTGCTCATGATGGCTGTTGATTAGAATTAAAAAATCGTCGTCCTCCACGCGTTTTCCCGAAGCATCGCGGATCTCCAACGCGTCGCCTGCGAGGTACATTCCGAGGGTGCGCATCCAGCCACCTTCCTCCCAATCGCGATCAGCCATGCCCGCACCATCAGCGCGGAACCACCCTTTGTTTTCATCGCTGCCTCCCACTTCGGGGTCGATTTCCACAAAGCTTCGACGGTGGAAATTCGGATGTTCAAGACGCAGGTGAATGAGCTTGGATGTGAATTTCAGGAGGGTTTTCCGCGCGTCATCCAGCTCCCAATCATGCCACGAGATCTCGTTGTCCTGACAATAACCGTTGTTATTGCCCTGCTGCGTGCGGCCGAATTCGTCGCCGGCACAAATCATCGGCACGCCTTGAGACAACATCAATGTGGCCAGGAAATTCCGTTTTTGTTTTTCGCGAAGCGAGAGGATTTCCTTATCGTCCGTGGGGCCTTCGACACCGCAATTCCATGCGTTGTTGTCATCCGCGCCGTCGCGACTGTCTTCCCCGTTGGCCTCGTTGTGCTTCTCTTGATACGTTACGAGGTCATTGAGAGTGAAGCCGTCGTGCGCCGTGATGAAATTAATGCTGGCCGAGGGGAGACGGCCTGTTTTCGCGTAAAGATCCGGGCTGCCACCCAATCGCTGTGCAATTTCGCGATGCATGCCTATGTCACCCAGCCAGTATTTGCGAACGCTGTCGCGATACCGTCCATTCCACTCCGTCCATGTCATAGGAAATTGCCCAACTTGATATCCACCCGCTCCGAGATCCCACGGCTCGGCAATGAGCTTTGTCTCAGAAAGCACAGGGTCCTGATAAATCGCACCAAAAAATGTCCCCAATTGATCGACGTCGTAAAGCGACCGGGCAAGCGCGCTGGCGAGATCAAAACGAAATCCGTCCACATGCATCTCCGAAACCCAGTAACGCAGACTGTCCATTAGTAGACGCAAGCTGTGCGGATGTATGATGTTCAACGTATTCCCGCAGCCGGTGAAATCCATGTAGTACCGCTCGTCGCCAGCGACGGTCCGGTAATAGGCCTGGTTGTCCAGCCCGCGGAATGAGAGCGTCGGGCCACGTTCATTCCCCTCGGCGGTGTGATTGTAGACCACATCCAGGATCACCTCAATGCCCGCGCGGTGCAATGCTTTCACCATCTCGCGAAACTCCCTCGCGACGTCTGCCGGATGCCCCTTGCTGGCCGCGTAAGCCGGCTGAGGTGCAAAAAATCCCAGCGTGTTATAGCCCCAATAATTGTGGAGGCCCTTTTCCTGCAAATGCCGGTCATCCGTGAAAAACTGCACCGGCATCAACTCAATCGCCGTGATCCCCAGCTTCGTCAGATAGTCGATGATGGGTTCCGATCCGATCGCGGCATAGGTCCCGCGAATTTCCTCCGGCACATCCGGATGCCGCATTGTCAGGCCTTTGACATGCGCTTCGTAGATCACCGTTTGCTGCCAGGATCGGTCCGGTGCTTCATCGTCCTCCCAGTCAAATGAGTCATCCGTGACGACTGCCAACGGCGCAAAGGCCGCGCTGTCCCGTTCATCAAACGAAAGGTCCTCTGCCTCGTCTCCGATCCTGTAGCCATAGAGCGAATCATCCCACGTGATCTCCCGCCCGATCGCCTTGGCGTACGGATCGAGCAGGAGTTTGTTGTGGTTAAACCGCAGCCCTTTTTCCGGCTCGTAAGGACCGTGCACGCGGTATCCGTAAAGCTGGCCGGGCTTCACATCCTTGAGATACAGATGCCAGATCCCGTGCGTGCGTTCGCGAAACCGGATCCGCTTAGATTCCTTGGAATCACCCGCGCTATCAAATAAACAGAGATCCACGTATTCCGCGTTTTCCGAAAACACCGCGAAGTTAGTCCCCTCTCCATCAAAAGTAGCCCCCTGCGGATTCGGCGAGCCTGAGTGATATTCTTCCGAGGGTAACGGGGCAGGGACGCCCCCCTGCGTTTCGCGCATTTTTGCTGAGGATGACATAAGTGATTTTCTCAGAATTCGCAGGACGCCGTCCTTTTGGTTGTATCTGGACGAGCATGACTTTACTCCGACGTAGAGATTGGGTATGTTTGTGTATGGCAACGAAGACCCTTTCTGTGGATGAGGATGCTTATCGTGCGTTGGTGCGTCAAAGAAAGCACCAGACTGAATCCTTCTCCCAAATAATCAAACGCTCTAAGTGTGATGACGGTCCGAAACGTAGCGGAGCGCTGCTGGATCGCGCAGCTGGCACGATCTCAGAAGATTCCCTTCGTCGCCTCACTGAGGCTCAGGAAGATAATTTGCCCCCCGCCGACAAGTCTCTGGATCGCAGCAGCGCCACTTGATGTGCGACTTCCCTCTCGTCACTGCTAATTGCCCACCATTTCGGCCGCATTGAAGGGCTCCAATTGATGAGCTACTGATCCGCAGCTCTCGGATCTGGAAATCAGGACCTTTGAATGCTTGGCGGGGGGGTGTTTTCTTGGACGGGTATGGTTTTGGAAGGCCTTCGTGGCTTGCGAAAGGTGAATATGCGCCAGAGGAAGAATTCGGGAAGGAGGCGGGCGTGGAGCCAGATCATTTTTAAATTGTCGCGCAAATATCTAAAGTGCGAGATGCCGCCATCCGCGGGTTTGAGGTAGCGCACGGGCACGTCGATTTGAATCGCAGGGTGCCCAAGCCATGTGATGCGCACAGCAATCTCGACATCGAAGTCGTAGCCGCGGGCAAAGTGCGTTTGCTCAAAGGCGGTGATCAGCGCGTCCAGTGGGTAAAGGCGCATTCCAAAAAGCGTATCGCCGAGCCCCGAACCCAGCGTCTCAACATCGGTCCAAAAGTGGGAAATCTTGCGGCCATGGACACGCGCAAATGGCGCTTCGCATCCAAAAATCGGCTTGCCCATGATGAGGCAGTCTGGATTATCGGCACCCAGCCCGAGGAATTTTTCGATGAAGTCGGGCGGATGCTGTCCGTCGGAATCGATGGTGAGCACATGCGTGAACCCCGCTGCCTTGGCAGGTTCGAGAGCGTGAAGGATGGCGTGGCCTTTGCCGCCGTTTTCAAGGCAAGTCAGCATGCGGAGTTGAGCGGCGTGATGTGCACTGAGCGGCTCCAGAAGTGCGGGGCTGCCATCGGTGGAGCCATCGATCACCACCCAGACGGGCACCTCTCCGGCATGCTTAAGAACACCCTCGACGGTTCGCGGGAGAATCCCGCCTGTGTTATAGGAAGGGATCAGAATGAGGGGTCGGAAATCAGTGCCGGTCATGCGTGGGCTGGCGAGATTGCCTCAAACCTGCCGGAAAAACAAACATCTCCTTCGCTGCGGAGGGTTATTTTTAATGCCTCTGAACCGGCATCCTGCAGGGTGAGTTGCAGCTGCATGCCGGGGCGCAGAGGGCGTAAAAATTTCAGCTGCTTCCAGGTGCGACTCTGGGGATTGACCCCCTTAACAACATGGATCGCATGCCGCACACATAGCAAAGTGGCATAAGCGGGAAGCACCGGATTCTCTGGAAAATGCCCGCGGCAAAATGTCAATCGGTCTGGAAGAGTGACATGCCAGGAATCCGGGTCGTCTGCGGATTGCTGCATCGGGAAGCAAAATTCCTCTTCGTAATTTTTGGAAAGGATGGTGAGAAATTGCTGCTCGATGTGGTCATTGAGCGCATCGACGCTGGGAAAATCGGCAGGTGAAATCTCGGGACCAAGCCGGATGGTGTAAGGCACTGGAAGGCGCGGTGCGCGGAGATAGCCGCGGGGTTTTGTCAGTGCATCGGAGCGGGTTTCAATCGTGATGAGGCGGATGGGCGCGTTGGCATGCTGCGAGATGAGGGCGTAGCCACGGGTGAGCGGATTGATCGGCCAGCGGACGGTGCGCGTTCCTTCGGGGAAGATTAAAAGATTGTGGCCGTTCTTTAACTTTGAGCATGCAAGACGGATTGCCTGGCGTCCGCTGTCGTTGGAGATGTAGCCGCTCATTCGGCCGGTCGCTGGCACAAGGAGTCCGCGATGGAGGGCACTTTTGTAAACGCAAATGAGGTTTGGGGATTTGCAAAGCACCAGAAATGCATCGATGAGGCAGGGGTGGTTGCCGATAAGCAGAGTGCCGCGGACGTTCGCAAGTTGGCCGAAATTTTCGTAGCGCAATTTGAGATTGCCGCTGAGCTTGAGCAGCGTGAGGTAGAGAGCGACCCATTTTTGAATGAATCCGCGCACCCAGAGTTCGCACGGCTCACCGCGACTCAGTTTTTGTGTGCAGAGGCACAGCAGGTTGACGGCCCAGACCATGCTGTAAAAGAGCAGCAGCGCACCGTAATAAAACAGCACCTTGACTGGCCGGAGCAGTCTGGCGGTGATGGATTGGGCTGGCTCCATGAATAATTAAGGCGTCGGGATAAAAGGCTAAAACTAGACCAGATGAACGTACAAGGAGAGGAATTTTTTTCTTGATTGACAAATCAGTCGCTTATTAAGAATGAATCTCAATCCTATGAACCAACTCGCTACAATCAAAATTGCTTTTCTTTCAATCGGTCGCAAATCGCAGCGTCTCCTTGGCGCAGGAATGATAATGGCCTGTTTTTTCCTCTCGACGGGCGCCCTGTATGGGCACGGCGAGGCCACTGAGGAATTGATCGAACACTTTGACGACCATTTGGAAGATTTTACCAAGGAGGTCGATGTTATGGCGGGACAAATCGATGCGATTGTAGCTGGCTATAATAAGAGTGAGCCTGTAGAAACCGCCCAAGAAAAGTTAATCGAACTCTGGGAAGAAGCTGAAATTCATCAGGTGCTCGAAGTCAAAGCTGTGTTGTTTTATCCTCCCGTCACGCAAGGGATATTTTCATTAAAACGCGCTACAGAAAGCTCAGCTGAGGCCGCTGCTGTGGTCAGCGCGGGCGATAGTGCGAAAGCTGCACTTTGGCAGGGTCTTGGCGCAATCCGCATGCTGGCAACACTCGAAGTGCACGAAGGGCATAAAGGCCACGACCTTCAAAGAGAAGCCGGCCAATCTGGGACAGACACACAAGACGCTCCCCCGGCCGCGGATCAAGCTGCCAACCGGATCGAACTGACTGGCGATGACTCAATGCAATATAACAAGAACCATTTTATCGTCCACTCCGGCAAACCGGTGACGCTTCAATTCGAACATACCGGCCAATTGCCCAAAGAGGCGATGGGGCACAATGTGGTGGTGCTTCAGCCCGGCACGCCCATCGAGCCGTTCGGGCAGGCTGCAGCCAAGGCCAAAAACAACGACTATATTCCAACCGGGCCGGCAGAAATGAAAAGCGTTGTGGCATATACTTCCATGCTCGGAGGTGGAGAAAAAGAAACCATCACCTTCACTCTACAGACGCCTGGTAAATATCCTTTTATTTGTTCCTTCCCGGGCCATGTCATTCTGATGCAGGGAACAATTGAAGCCTTGTAATCCCACGAATTCTCGTGTGAACCACTCAAATTAATTCTCGATTTTTGATTTATGTACCTCAATGCCAATACCATTGCTCACCTGGTGTGCGGAGCCGCTTTGATCGCGGTGCCGATCCACCCACTCTTTTCTCAGCCGACTGCGGCAGAACGTATTAGCCAACCCATTCTGGAGGCCGAAAATGCTACTATCATGCCTGTGGTTGTAGTAACCGGGGATCACGAGGAAACCTTTCTCCCCAGGCAGATTGAGACAGGGTCACGGCTCGAAATTGCTCCGCGTGATCAGGTGAATACTCTGCACACTGTGCCGCGCGTGCTCTTGGAACAACGCGCCGCAGTCTCGGTTGAAGACGCGGTGGAAAGCCTGCCTGGAGTCACCGTCGTGTCTCCATCCTACACGTCCTCCAGCATCGGCATTCGCTCCCGCGGATTCGAAGCATTCGATACTTTCATCGATGGAGTACGGGTGGGCAGTTTTGGAACGTCATTGGATTCCTCGGTGATCGAGCGGCTGGAAGTGCTGAAGGGGCCGGCCGGTGTGCAGTTTGGCCTCGCGGAACCAGGAGGCACGCTCAATGTCATCACGCGTGCTCCGATGGAATCGCCGGGATTCTCCCTCTCTGGCACCGTGGGCTCTTACGATTTGTATCGCGGGGTGCTGGATGTCGGGGGGCCTTTTCCAGGTACCAACGATGCTTTGGCCACCCGCTTCACCCTGGCCGGGGAAAACAGCGCGGCATGGAGGGATTTTGATGAAGCATGGAAGATCGCACCCTCGATTGCCTTCAGGCTGGACCTCACCCCGGATACCACCTTCACCGCTCGAGCGATGTATTTGTATGAGGAATTCCGTTTCAACCGCGGACTCACTCCGCATCCATACATTCTCGATGTGCCATATCATCGTAGCTACATGGAACCCAATCTGCCTATGAGTCATGGGCATCATTTTGGTTTTCTCAGCAATCTTACCCACCGGTTTGGCGACAGCGGTTGGGTGGCCTCGCAACGATTTGGATACTTCGTGACAAAAGGGGAAGTGCACGAAATCAACCTCGGTGTCGGCGATGTGGACGCTCTCGGCAATCTCAGCCGTAATTATTTCTTCTCGGAGAACGAGCAGGAGTATCTGACACTGGCACATGATGTGCAAACCCGCTTCTCAACCGGGCCAGTGGAACACCGAGTGTTGGTCGGGCTGGAGCTTGCCCGCACTGATTTTGGATATGGTTTCTATGAGCCAGCCACAGCGGAAGGAAACCCGGCTCCGATCAACGCTGCAAATCCCCGCTATGCCGGATACACGCCACCCTCACGCGGGAGCCTGGTGGAAAGCTATGCCCCAGAGCAGTATGGCAACGAGTTGATCGGTATTTACACGGACTATCAAATGATCCCATTCGAGAATCTGCGTATTCTGGCGGGTGCGCGTTTCGACTGGGCGTCCGGTTTCTATGAAACACGGGACGGCAGCACGAGCTATCCGGCTGCGAATTCATTCGGGTTCAGTCCGCGCGTTGGGTTCGTCTACTCACCGGTTCAACCGCTAGATCTCTACGCCAACTACAGCACCGGCTTCAGTCCGAATCTGTTCGCCGATGGCGAAGGAAACACCTTCAGTGATCCCGAGTTGTCGCGCCAATTCGAAGGCGGAGTGCGCTATCAGCTCATTCCTGATCGTCTTCAGGCACGGGCTTCGGCATTTTCCATCAGAAAGGAAAATGTGCAGGTCCCTGATCCAAGCGATCCCACCGGCAACCGTTCCATTCTGAGCGGCGAGAATGGGAGTGACGGCTTCGAAATTGATCTCACCGGCTCTATTGCTCCGGGCTGGGACATTAATCTTGGCTACTCGTATCTCGATGCACGGGTGACCGAAAACACAGACTCAAGCCAGGTTGGGCTTCCTCTGGTCGGATCCCCGCAAAATCAGGTGACGCTTTGGACCCGCTACAAATTTGTGGATGGGCCATTGAAAAACTTCTGGGCCGGGTATGGCCTGACGTATGTCGACTCCCGCCGCTCATCTTTTGCCAACGCGGCATTCGACCTTCCTTCTTACGTGAAGCACGATGCCGGCATTGGGTATGAATCGGATAATTGGCGGGCGCAGCTCAATGTACTCAACTTCACCAGTGATCGAGTCTACGAGACGCATGGCAACAATATCCATCTGCAGGCTCCGATTGAAGTGCGCGCGTCTGTGACGTTCGAGTTCTGAAACGTGTTATGACTGTGCGACCGATCCTTCTGCGGCTTCACCGTTATGTAGGCTTATTGATCGCGTTGTTCATCATCGTTGCATCACTTACAGGGGCGGCACTTACATTCTATCAGGAACTGGATCTGCTGCTAAACCGTCATCGCCTTGCGATCACGCCGATGCCGGGCACTCCCGACGCTCTCCGGCTGCGTGAGGCGGTGGAGCAGATGTTCCCCGGCATCGTTTCGCATTATGTTGCGCTGGATCTGGAAGCTACCAAGCCCGCAGTGTTCTATGTTGAGAGTGTCGAGGAAAGTAGCTCACTGGATTTCGACGAGGTGTTTCTGCATCCGGTATCAGGCGAGCTACTAATGACGAGACGCTGGGGCGACCTTACTCAGGGAATGGTAAACCTGATACCGTTCCTCTATTCACTACACTATTCGCTCGCGCTTGGTGAAATCGGCATCATATTGCTTGGCGTGGTGGCAGTGCTCTGGTTCCTCGATTGTTTCAATGGCGCTTTCCTTACATTTCCTGTGGGCACTGGTGCGACGGGGCAAAGCGGGCGTGCAAAGTCCTGGCTTCGGCGTTGGTCGGCAGCCTGGTTCATCCGCATCAGCGGGGTGTTTCGATTCGTGTTTACTTCCCACAGAGCATTTGGGCTTTGGCTTTGGGCTTTGCTCGCCGTCATAGCCTTTTCGGCCGCCGCCCTTTCATTTCCGAATCTCTACAAGCCTGCGATCGGACTGCTGCTGCAGCTTGATGATCCACGGGGCCAGCTGCCTATGCTTGACGAGCCAAGGCCGTTGCCGTCGATGGCGTGGCAAACCGCCCTGACGACAGGGCGGTCGCTTATGACGGAATTAGCGAGCGAAGAGGGGTTTGAAGTTCATGCCGAGACTGGACTAAACTATCATTCCGGTTCCGGGCTGTTCCGCTATATTGTGCGGAGTTCGCGCGATCCCGGATTACGCTTTGCCGCCACCTCAGTGTGGTTTGACAGCGAGACTGGCGCACGGCGACTGACCCATGTGCCAACGGGGAGAGGAGCGGGTGATACTTTCACCACATGGCTTCACGGCATTCATTTTGCGGATGTGGGCGGGTTGCCTTTCCGCGTGTTTATGGCAGGTGCCGGGATTGCGATCTGCTGGCTCACCATGACTGGAGTATGGATCTGGTTGCGGAAGCGCACTGGCAAAAGCCCAAAAAAGATAGAGAACTTTGCGTCAGCGGCGAAACATTAACTGGCCGGATTGAGCTGGCTCCATGAATAATTAAGGCGTCGGATTGAGGTCGCCAAAATTAAACCAGATGTATGGATTTTTTCCCAGATAGTTTTCGAGGCTAAGCAGTACCTGCTGAAAATGTTCCCGGCCAGCTGCCGCGGGGTCGCCGTGATCTCCGGGGAGGAACACGGGGGACGTGACCACTGGAATGCCGCCATCAGTGTCCGGCTGACCCGCGAATGCAAAGGCGACGGGCAGGTTGAACATCTTGGCCAGATTGTAAATCGTGAACGGAAATTGCCGCCGTGCACCGAGGAAGCCCAATGGCACAAGGCGGCCGCCATGTTCGATGCGGTCGCATTGCATGCCGATGGAAAGGCCGGCATCCAGTGCTTCCTTGAGTTCAAACAAAAAATTGCGAGGCTCGTTGATCCAGAGAATTTTCACCCAATTCGCAAATGTGCGTTCCATGATCTCGACGTCGCAGGAGTTGGAAACACGGTGGCGCACCATGGCAATTTTGCGACCAAAATGGGAGAGCATGCATCCCAACAGGTCGGATTGCCCGACATGGAATGTTCCAAAAAGCGCTTGCTGATCCGACCGGCAAAGCTTCTCGAAATCTTCGGCAGCTGCGGGGTTTTCGAAATAAAAGCGCGGCTGGATTCCGCGGGTCAGCCGTAGTCGCTGCAGGAGTGATTCCGCGAATGCCTCAAAGTGAAGATTGATGTCTTTGCGAGTCGCCGGGCGGTTAAGGACGAGGCCGAGATAGTGTTTGGAGGATGCGCGGCTATCGTGCATCCGCGAGGCACCAATTGAGCTGCCCAGTGAAATGCAAGCGCGTTTGAAGGACTCAGGAAACCAGCGGTCACCCAGATTCATTAGCTGATAACCAAAGGGCGGGCCTGGATTGCGTTTATCCGGCGGGGGGCTCAGGTTTACATCCAATGCCATTGAAAAGCTCCTCCGGGAGAGTGCCAGTCGGTGTCCGTTTTGTCCTGCAGCATACCCGCAAAGTCCAACAGCGTCGGAGTCACGCCATCGCCGCTTCCGGTCTGATCAAACGTCACCCGCGCCCTCGCGCCGTCA
>JBGTCP010000558.1:0-2415 GCA_041748815.1 Chthoniobacterales bacterium | reverse complement strand
GCCAATTTTCACAAAAGTTAATGCGCGGCTGTAGAGATGCGCGTGAAATTTGGCCTTGCATTCACAGTGATTGAGTAGATACTAAATCTGTAACGTGTAATGCGCGCCGCACCATTAATCCCCAGCACCACTTAAAATTTTGCAGTTTCCTTCACCCCCATGCACTCCATCACCCCTCCACAGCAGCATTTGAGATTTTCGCAGGCCACGACGGTTAAATCCAGGTGCGGCGGCTTCTCATTGGTAGAAATTCTTGTCGTGATAGCCGTAATGGCTTCAATGCTTGCCCTTGCGGGAAGCGCTTTTCGGAGTGGCATCGGTGCGGCCAGTCCGTTGGAAGCCTCAAACCTGGTTTCCGCTACCATCCTGTCGGCGCGATCCCAGGCAATGACATTGCGCAGCGGTTCACGAATTGTGGTCGATGCGTCTTTTGATGCCGGGAATCCTGATCGCCACCTTCGCCGCATTAGCATTGAGCGCAAGGAGTCTACTGCCAGCGGCACCGAATGGGTGGATGCAGGGAAAACCCTGATATTGCCGAAAAATACCTTTTTTTCCACGGACTATTCGAGCGGATATGACACCGAGACCGACTCGGGAGACGATTTGAAGTATATTTATGAATTTGACGAGGCTGGCCGTCTTGTGACCTCCGGTAGTGGTGACGCGCGAGTAGTTTTCGTAGCTGGAATTATGGATGAGGCAGGTCAACTCCAGACGCCGGACGCCATGCTGCCAAGGCGGAACGGATTTATTATCCGCAAGGCAGGGCGGGTCACTTTCTTCGATCATCCAGATCAAATTACGTTGACCACCCCGTGAGAAAACCTTCGATACCTTCCAACACGCATTCGTCAGTTTCCTGCCCGCATGGCTTCTCGATGGTGGAGGTTGTCCTCGCGGTCGGAATTCTTGCATTCGCTATTCTTACCATCCTGGGGCTTTTCGGTTCGCTTAATCAGCGGGCCAGGGAAACGACTGAGCGCCGCACCGCAGTGGGTGCCATGGATTCACTCGCCAATTTTCTCCGACATCAAAACGATTTCTCCACAGTCTATGGATGGCCAGCCGCGGGGCCTAAGAAACTTGCCTTTCTGATTTATCGGGCGGATGACAACGGGAATCCCGTTGCCTCTGGAGAGACCCAGGTTCGTGCCAGATGGATGGAGTTGCCTGTGATTGACAAGGCAAACCTCGAAGCTGCCCGCGAAGGGCGATGGATTGTGGCGGAACTGACTCTCAGTCCGACTCTGAATCCTATCGCGCCAGCTTCTTTACCGGCTTCGGCAGGCGCTTATGATAAAGCTTCCCTCGTTTTTGACATCGACCTCTTCATAGTGCCTGATCCCGACATCGCACCACCGGATCCCCCGATTCTCTCAGGAGCACTTGCCGCGCAGAATCAATGAACCACCCTTCCCCAATCAGCCGTAGCGGATTCACTCTCATAGAAATTCTGGTCGCCACCACCATTTCCGTGGTCCTCATCAGTATCGTGATCGCTCTCTCCGGCAACGTTCTCACCAATAGCCGTGAAATAATGAACAGGACTGTTCGGGAAGCTGATGCGCATTTCGCATTGGAAGTTGTCATCGCTGATCTGGAGGCTCTGGTGTTGGGGGGGAGAACCGGGGGGGAAGTCCTCAGTATTACCCCCGAACAGGTTGCAGGCGTGGATAGCACATGGATGCTGCTCCTTACCAATCCCATCGACCAGGACTCCGGAGTTTATCAGCGAGCGCCACGAAGTGTTTCATATCGGATGGCTCACCAAAATACGATAGACGGCAGTCTCACCCCGGAAGCCACCCACGCCCTCTACCGGGCTGTTGCAAATGCTGCCCAAACCTTTGAGCATGCGACAGGGGTGGATAACCTGAAAGCTGATTTCTGGGAGAGCAGCGACGTTACGCCTGCGCCCCCTCAACCCACTGAGGTAACGCATTTTCTCGTAGGAAATGTTGTGGGATTCGAAGTGCGATTCCTGCGTGCCGACACCAAGGAATGGACCCGACAGGATGACACTATCAGTATACGGACTGGCGAGACGGTTGTGCAATCGGGCACGGGAGGCACCCCCCCGGTAGAGGTGCGGGGTGGGTTACTCGCCGCTGAAGCCCGGATCACCGTGCTAAGTCCCCAGGGTGCCAAGCTTCTGCAGATCAATGCCATGCCACTCGAGGATCTTGTCCGCCAACATGGCCGCACCTACTCACGTCAAACCGGGAATCTCCCCGAGCTTCTCAGGTCAAGTTTGCTTTAGTAGTGGATTGACTTTCATCGGCTTCGCGATGGCCTGGCAACTGGCCGATTGGCAGAGGTGCCACGGCGACCGATCGGATTTTCTTTTTCGGAGAGTCCATCTGCCTCTCCCAGCATCCAACTCCGACGGCTCAGAGACAAGGTGAGCCCATC
>JBGTCP010000557.1:0-5197 GCA_041748815.1 Chthoniobacterales bacterium | reverse complement strand
CAACCGGCAGAAACGGGAGGCAATCCAAGGTACGTGGGCTTCGGTGCGGCAGGACGGGTGATCTCGAAGCATGTGCGGGACAAGCTTTTGCAGAGCAGCCCAGCAAAGCCAAACTCGCCTTGCATTTGCTGAGTGCCTCGCGGATAAGTGCTCTAGTGTCGTTTGCATCGAAAATATCCTCAGGGAGCATTCCTTTTCACATACTGCGGAAGCCGGGCTACCTTGCTGATTCCTGTGAAGGCAGCGCTGTGCAATGACCGAGCAAACCCTGCTGCTTCATACCGATAAGGGTGCCCGGATCCTGCAACACCGTGTGCAACGCATCCACGATTCGTTGCAGGAATTGGAACGCCTGACCCGGTTTGCATTTACAACGACTGAAGGCACGGACGAGGCACAGCGATGGATTGAGGACGAAGGATTTGGAATCGACCCGGATGGCTACTACCTTCCGTTGCCATTGCTGGAATCCTACCGAGCAGGCACTGCGGAAGAGGAGGCGGTCAGCACATTTTGGGATCCCGCGCAGATCAGCAATCCTGATGCTGCCCGGCGGCTCCATGCCCTTCGCAAATTCGGTCCGGAATTGCAGAAGATCCGCTCGCGGCATGAGGGGGTCGCGTGGGTTTATTATCAGGACGTCACCAACGTCTCGATCCAATTCCCCTATATCGATATGAAAACGGCGGTGCCGCCGGATTTCGACTGGAGCACTTACCACACCTACCTGTCGGTGAAGCCCGAAAGCGCCCCGGATCGCGGTATTCGTTGGACTCCGCCCACGATTGACTACGCAAATGAGGGGTTGATTACCTCAGCATCGATCCCGGTTTATCTGAAGGATGAATTTGTCGGTCTTTGGAGTATCGATGTGCCGCTCGGCCCTTGGTTTGAAGGCATTGCGGGCTCGAAAGCGATCCCCGAAGAATCCAGTCTCATCCTCACTCGCGACGGCGATGTGTTGTTGCACGGGTCGATTCCGCTGAACATTTCCCAGGAAAAAGGGAGCGTCTACAAAGCGAGTCATATTGATTTGGAGCCCCCTTTTGGACTGCTGGATCTCGAAGCACTTTTTGCCGCTGGAAGTGGTAAGGTGGGGGTCACCGACGGCGGGCAATCCTGGGTGGTTTTATTTTCGGTGATTCCCGAAGTCCACTGGATGTACGTCTCTGCCTGCCCGGAGTCCGCCCTCCTTGATCGGGCCAAGGAAACCATGCAGACCGCGCTGTCAAAAATCGGCAGCGGAGATCTTGGCTACCGCATCCGCGGGCCCTTTTCCTCTGAAATGCAAACAGTCGCAGACGCCTGCAACGCGATGGCCGAGAGCTTGGAGGCTGGCCGGCGCGATCAGCAAAAAGCCCGCGATGCGCAGCACCATACCGAGGCACTTCTCAAGCAGGAAAAAGAACTCCTTGCCGTGCTTTTCGACTCCATCGACCAGGTTGTCATCGCAGTGGATGCTCGCGGAAGCGTCCAGTTTGTGAACAAAGAGGGCGGCGAACTATTTGGAGTGGATTCGGATAGCCTAACCGGGAGAGCGCTGGATTCGATCTTTGAATCACTCGGCAGCGAGTGGGTGCGCATCGTCCGTGAATGCGCAAAAAAGAGCATGCAACAGCGGGTCAGCCTGGAGTCCGGTGAACTGCCGATACCCACATCGATCAATGGCAGCGAACGTTTTCTCACCGCAACTTTCGCACCGATCCTGCGGGATCACGAAATCTCGGGAGCCGTGATCCTCTTGCATGACGTCACTCAGAAATACCTCCTCGCGCAGGAACAGATGCGGCGCAATAAAATCGATTCGGTCGGCGTGCTTGCCGGCGGTATCGCCCACGATTTTAACAACATCCTCACAGCGGTGGTAGGCAATGTTTCTCTCCTCATATCCGAGCGGCAGATGGCCGAAGACGAGGAAGTGGCAATTCTCGGAGAGGTTTTGGAGGCTGGTCTGCGCGCGAAAGAGCTGAGTCAGCAGTTGCTGACATTCTCAAAAGGCGGCAACCCCTTGCGTACGATTTGCAACATCGGCAAGATGCTCAAAGATGTAAGCTCGTTTGCGCTGCGCGGAAGTCAGGTGGGATGCGTGCTGGAAGTGGCCGACGACCTGTTACCAGTATCCGCAGACCTTGGCCAGCTCAGCCAGGTGATCAATAATCTCGTCATCAACGGCCAGCAGGCCACGCCTGGAATCGGAACCATCACGGTCCGGGCCTTCAATCAAAGAGGCTCTGCGCCTGGTGGCGGCCAGCTTGTCTGTGTGGAAATCGAAGATGAGGGAACCGGCATCCCTCCGGTGATGATGGACAAGATTTTTGACCCCTACTTCACCACTAAAAAGGAAGGCAGCGGACTCGGACTGGCCGTCTCGTATTCCATCATTGCTCAGCACGATGGCACGTTGACAGTGCGCGCTGGAAAAGAGAAAGGTGCCGTGTTCCGCATCGAGCTTCCCGCGCAAAAGCCGCAGGCGGAGGAGGCTCCGAAGGTGGCGTTGCCCGGCGGTCCTATGCGGCCGATGAGGATTTTATTAATCGAGGATGAGGCGACGATCCGCATGATCCTGAAACGTGTGCTCACGGGGATGAATCATGTCGTGGCTGAGTCGGAGACAGGAGTTGAGGCCATCAAAGCGGCCGAAGCTGCTGCCAGTGATTATTCACCGCCCTTCGATCTGGTCATCGCGGACCTCACTATCCCTGGCAATATGGGAGGCGCGGAGGCGGTGCGATTGCTGAAGGAAAAATATCCGGGCATGAAGTTTGTGGTCTCCAGCGGCTACTCGGAGGCGCCAGTCATGTCAAATTACAAAAGCTACGGCTTTGATGCCGTGCTTCCCAAGCCTTACACTGTCGCTCAACTCACCGCAGTACTCCAGCAACTGAACAACGATAAAGGAACTTCTTGATATGAGCGTGGAAAACGAAAAGGGCAGCTACAACTTCACTTCATTCAAAGAGGGTAGCGTGGAACTGGAGCGGCTGAAGGTGCAGGCGCTTCAGTGTTGGGACCGTGAGCGCGATCTACTGTTGCGCGGAGGGTTGAAGGAGGGAATGCATGTGCTCGATCCGGGATGCGGACCGGGGTTTGTGTCTGCGGCCATCGCCGGTCTGGTGGGTGATGGCACCGTGACGGGACTTGAACCCGATGCCGGTCTTGCGGCGGTGGCTCATCTCACGGCTCAGGAAGAACCGCGATTCCGCGTGAAGGAGGGCAGCGTGTATTCCATTCCATTTGCGGACGCGACCTTCGATCTGGTCTACGCCCGCTTTTTATTCCAGCATCTGGAAAATCCGGCGCAGGCCTTGCTGGAACTCAAGCGGGTGGTCAAACCCGGCGGCCGTCTTCAAGTGCTGGATGTCGATGATGCGCTCCTCATCGTCGAGCCCGAGCCGGAGGGATTGAGTGAATTTATCCGCAAAGCCCGCGAAGCACAGGCAGCGCATGGCGGAGACCGGTATGTCGGACGCAAACTTCCCGCACTGTTGCGCGAGGCAGGATTGGAGCCTGTGGTTTTTGAAGTGCCTTGCATCACCAGCCAGGAGCTTGGGCTGCAGGCATTTCTAAAAATTATTTCAGGCTATAAACTTTATATTTCCGACAGCGATGAAAGCGCCCGGCTTCTGGAAAAAGTCTTCCAAGAGGCGCCCCTGCTACAATCGATCGGTACGGTGGGGGTATTTTTTGCAAGTGGTCAGAAGTCCGTCACCTGAGGTCTGCCTTGCCACTCAAGCCGCAGAGCGCGCGTCGGTCTATCGCTTCAGGTATAACGAATACGTGCTGGGACTTGGCAGGCGGTTGTCCGGCATGAACCCGGAAACGCAAATGCTCGTGGAGCCGCATGATGACGAATCCATGCACTATTACGTTGTGGATCGTGCGAGCGAGATGGCGGCCGTCATAACAACAACCCGGCTGAATGCGCAGAACTATCCGGCGCACTGGCATACCTCGTTCCCGCTGGATAAATTTGAAGATTTCCCTGAGGAGAGCATCTCGGTGACCTCGAGGCTGGTGGCCCGCAAGGACTTCCGGGGGAGTCCGGCATTGGTGCGATTGTTCGCGAAAGTGTATGCGGATTTTGTGGCGAGCCTCGGGTTGCTAAATTTTGCTTATTGCGCGCTTCCGCTGGTGCGCTTGTATGCAAGAATGGGGTATCGGCGGTTCACATCGGGATTCAACACGCCAGAAGGAACATTTCGAATTCCGCTGGTGCTGGATCTTCAGGACCGGCAGCATTTGGAACTGGTAGGCTCCCCGTTTCTCAAAACACCCTGGTGGCGGGAATCGCGGGATACATCCGCCGGAAAGCGATGGACATTGAAGGAGCGCCTTCCTGGAGTAGTCTTGTATCTCCACGATGGACTTTTGCTGGATCAGCAGACTGCGAAAGGGTTTTGGGAGATACTTTGCAGGTTTCGTGGGAGCGGCACACAATGGGTTGCTCCGGAATTTCACCAGGTGGAGCGTTGGCTGCGAAGAGGCATCGAGGTGGACCTTCAATGCGGCGATTGTCCATTGCCACCGGGGCTGACCAGCGAGTGTTTATACTTTTGCCTCGAAGGAACATTCGAAGTGCGGGAGGAGGGCAAAGTTGTAAAGACCCTGGGTCCAGGTAGCTGTCTGGGTGGACGATCCGCGCTCGTCGAGGAAAGCCGCAGGTTCGGAGTTTTTGTGCGCGGACGCGGGAGATTACTCGCCCTCGAAAAACCCGGCAGCATTGGCTTTAAGCTGCTCGGAGAATCCGTGGCGGAAAGTATCCTGCACATACTCTCCGATGAGGTCGGTGTCGATTTCCAGGAGATGAAATAATTAGGCTTCGTCGGCACGTCCGCTCAGGCGGGCCAGCACGCTGAGATCTTCCAGCGTAGTGGTGTCGCCCGTCACGTCTTTTCCGGCGGCAACTTCTTTAAGAAGTCGGCGCATGATTTTGCCGCTTCGCGTCTTGGGCAATGCGTCGGCGTAGCGGATTTCATCGGGCTTGGCGATGGCTCCGATGCTGCGCGCAACGTGCTCCCGGATTTTTTTGGTGAGATCCGCATTCGCTTGCACACCCGTTTTGAGAGTGACAAATGCCACGACGCCCTGGCCCTTGATTTCATCGGGACGTCCGACCACGGCGGCTTCGGCGACAGACTCGTGGCTTACGAGTGCGCTCTCGATTTCGGAGGTGCCGAGCCGGTGGCCGGCCACGTTG
>JBGTCP010000556.1:0-8143 GCA_041748815.1 Chthoniobacterales bacterium | reverse complement strand
TGGCCGTCCGTCCTTCCAAATGCTCCAGGCGTTGGCCACCGGAGCGGAGCGTCCGCCTGTGTTCTACTACGCCTTCGACCTCCTGCGCCACGGCGGCAAAGATCTACGAGCCCGTCCCATCGAAGAGCGCAAAAAGAAGCTAGTGGGGGTTTTGAAAAATCAAAAAAATCCATTGCGATACTCCCCTGGCCTCGGCGATGACGCAGCTCAGCTTTTGGAACGCGGAGCCGAACTAGGATTGGAGGGTCTTATTGGCAAACGTGAAAGTTCGCTCTACGAATCCGGCCGACGCACTGGAGCATGGATCAAACTCAAGCTGCAAAATGCCCAGGAGTTTGTCATTGGCGGATACACCAATCCACAGGGAACTCGGGCTGGATTCGGTGCTCTGCTGGTCGGCTATTACGAAGGCAAAAAATTGCTCTACGCTGGAAAAGTGGGCACTGGTTTTGATGATCAGCTCCTGCGGTCACTGTATGCCCGATTCAAAAAGTCATCACGTAAAACATGCCCCTTTGACAACCTCCCGCAGCCTGCGGGCGGACGCTGGGGCGGCGCGCTGACTGCCAAAGACATGCGGGATTGCCACTGGATCGCTCCCAAGCTTGTTTGCCAGGTCAGCTTCACCGAATGGACACGAGATGGCCGCCTGCGGCATCCGGTCTTCGCAGGCCTACGCAACGACAAAGACGCCGCTGACGTGGTGCGGGAGGTGCAAACCTGATGGCTCAAAACGCGACACTCGATATCGAAGGCACGCAGGTGAAAGTCACCAATCTGCAAAAAGTGTTCTATCCAAAAGCCGGATTCACCAAGGGGGAAGTGATCGATTATTACATCAAGATCTCGCCCGTTCTGCTCCCGCACTTGCGCAAGCGCCCGATCAGCCTCAAACGGTACCCCGATGGCGTGGAGGGATTTTTCTTTTACGAAAAACAATGCCCGTCTCACCGTCCCGATTGGGTGGATACCATCGGCGTCAAGAAGTCCGACGGCGACACGATTAACTATTGCGCAATGAATGATTTGCCCGCTCTGGTCTGGGCAGCAAATCTTGCTGATCTCGAGCTGCACACCTTTCTGCATCGCGCACCTGCCATGCAACGTCCCACCACGGTTGCCTTTGATCTGGATCCAGGCAGTCCGGCCGGAATGAAAGAATGCTGTCAGGTCGGGCTGTGGGTGCACGATCTTTGCGGGCAGCTCGGATTGCAGTGCTTTGCAAAGACGTCCGGCTCCAAAGGTCTCCAGGTTTATGTGCCGCTCAACACCGCTACCAAGTACGAGCGCACCAAAAACTTTGCACGTGATGTCGCGCTTTTCCTCGAGCACCACCACCCGGATCAAGTTGTTTCCCGCATGCAAAAAAGCATGCGCACTGGTAAAATCTTTGTCGACTGGAGTCAGAACGACTACAAAAAAACGACCGTGAATGTCTACTCTCTCCGCGCCAAAGACCACCCCACCGTTTCCACCCCCGTCACTTGGGCCGAGGTGAAACGTGCCGCCAAAAACGGCAAGCTCTCCTTCGAAGCAGCCGAAGTTTTACGCCGCGTCAAAATAGACGGCGACCTTTTCGCGCCCGTACTCACCCTCAAGCAAAAACTCCCATCCGCCCGCACTCTCCAGAAAGCTTTAAGCATCGAATGATGATGATGCCCCACGTAGATGCGACACTCCTGTCGCTTAAGCTTTGGCTCCTATGGGCATCATTGCCATGAGACGTAGCAAAGACCCTCCAGCACTGAGGTGAGTGGCAGTATTCTATGCCCAGAATGGGCTAAATCCTATAGCCCAGGGTAAGTCCGGTCTAAGCTGGACTCACCCTGGGTCCTCGAACAAAAAGCGACCCTGCCCTGCATGGGCAGAATCCCAACCCGCGCTCATGTTGGTGCCGTTTCAAGACTAGCCACTTTCCTCAAATCGGCATCCGTCCGCCCGTCACACCATACACCTCGCCCGTCACATAACTCGCCTCATCACTCGCGAGGAACACAAACACCGGCGCAAGCTCGCACGGCTGTGCCGCCCTGCCGAAGACCGTATTGTCGCCAAAATTCTTCACCTTTTCTGCAGGCAGCGTTGCCGGGATGAGCGGAGTCCACACCGGACCCGGGCCCACCGCATTCACACGAACCCCTTGCTCAATCGCCAGCCCGGCAAGTGACATCGTGAAACTCGCAATCGCCGCCTTCGTCGATGCATATGCAATCAAACCCGGGCTCGGATCAAACGACTGAATCGATGCCACATTGATAATCGAGCAGCCCGCCTTCATCTGAGGCAGGATCGCCTGGCAAAGGCGGAACATCGCAAACACATTCACCCGATACGACTCTTCAAATTCATCCTGCGGAATCTCCTCAAATGTTTCATACGACCGCTGATGCGCCGCATTGTTCACCAGAATATCCACACCGCCCAATTCCGAGAGTGCATCTTCAGCGATCCGTTCACATGCGTGCGGATCCCCGATGTCGCCCGGCAGCAAAACCGCCTTACCACCAGCTTGCTTCACCCACCGCTCGGTTTCCTTCGCATCCTCATGCTCACTGAGGTAGCTGATGGCCACATCCGCACCCTCGCGCGCAAAGGCAATTGCCACCGCGCGTCCGATCCCGCTATCCGCCCCCGTGATCAACGCCCGGCGACCCTTAAGCCGCCCCTTGCCCTCGTAGCTGGTTTCACCATGATCCGCATCAGGGTCCAGCTTACTCTCCTGGCCCGGCGGCTTTTGTTGTTCGGCATCGTAGGGTGGCTGCGGGTATAGAGTTCTCGGATCTTGCGAATTCATGATTCAAAAATGGGTTAAAGTGCGGTGCTCCTTGACCACACAGACTCTCGCGTAGCAACCACAGGCACCTGTCAACTGATCGCCACCGCAACCCCTCATGGCCGGATCACCGCCACCGATTAAACCCAAATCCCCGCACAACAATTTAAGACCGGAACAATTCACCACGAAGGGCAGGAAGCGCACGAAGGGAAGATAACGGATCAGGCAAGATCTTCGGTTTTCTGACTTCGATTTTTGGTTTAGACTGCCGAATGAACCATTCCAAGCAATCGGTGCATTTTGATGGTGGAATCGCAAAGCAGAGTGGCCGTCTATCTCCGGATTCGCCTCCGGTTGTGGTAAAATTCTTTCCCCGTTTAACAGCATCTATACCGCTGCGCATCAAGTTTTGGGATTTTGATTATGTGGCACCAATCGCTGCCAAGCCAGTAGCTGCGATCTCCAGATCGCAGGGATAGCAGGCTGGCAGCCCTTGCGCGCCTGCAACGGAATTGACGCAGCCAATTTTCACAAAAGTTAATGCGCGGCGGCATACCGAAAGTTGGAGCGCAGGAAACAACCAAAATCACTCAAAACGCTCTGCCGCACACCGGAACTTCCGCGCCAATGCCCCCGGAATATAAACTCCGGCAAGCCAGGCTTCCCGATCTCCTGCCTAACCTCGCGCACCCGGTCATGGAGCCAACGTGTTCGCTTCTTGGACAGGATTTTTTGAGATCGTGCCAAATGATTTGGGGAAAGCTCACCACGGGAATAGAACGTACGACTGGCATTCCTGCCTGACAGGCCACGCAGCATCACCCCACACCCGCGCCCTCTATCTAGGATCTTTCAAGGACGAGTTACAACCCTGAACAGGTGTTGCTGTGAGGCATCACCCAGCGGGATAATCAGCGTAATCAAATCTCCTGTGCCTTCGATAGGGTCGGTGTCCGCGCTCCATTCCAGGCCATCGGCTACATTAGCGGTCTCGAGAACGTAGGTTTCGCCCACTGCGGTTTGCCAGGAGATGGTCAGAGCCATTGCATCGTTATCGAGGGTCATGGAGATATTCCGGCTGGAGCCGCCGATTAACCCACTGCCGGGATCGCTTTCCCTGACCCGGAAAAACCCTGTTTCGCTTTGAGGTTCGAATGGAAGTACTGCGGAAGTCAGGGTTCCTGTGGCGGAGACCTCAGGCATGACGGTGCTCCAACTGTGCGTTTGGAGATTTTCGGAGGTATCGATGAGATAACTTTTACCGAGCTGGCTATGCCAGTGGACGGTGGCAGTCCGGGTGACCGGATCCACGGAAATAGACTCGATGGCCAGCGGGTCCGGCGTGCTACTGAGATCACGCAGGCGGTAAGTGAACTCATCCTGCGAGCCGCCAGCCGGTAGGTTGATCGCGAGAACAACGTCGTCAGATTGAATATTAGGCAGCAAGACGCTCCATTCTCCAGACGGCGATCCATCAGCAAATTCAAGCGCATAGAGCCGGCCGGGACGACTGCTCCAGATCTGTGAAGTGCTCCCGTCTTCATTCTCGATGGTTGAAAGCAATTTGCTGGCGGTTGGGGAGACATCCTCGATTAGCATGGTTGCAGGCACGACTGCGACGACGGTGCCGAGCGGGTGGTCGTTTTGCAATGGGGCGCTGGTGACAAAGGGAGAGCTGGACAGAAGGGTGTGCGTTTCCTGATGCAATTCGCCTGGCGCGATCACGATGGTTTGCCCGGGCTCAAACCAATTTTGCACACGGCCCTCAAGGAGTTCCGTCCACTGGGCAGGTAGATCGTTAATCACTAAAGTTGTCTCACCCGCGCGGGCAGGGCTGGCAAGACTCGTCGTAGGCGTAAGACCGAGCTGCGGGGAGGCCGAGGCCTGGAACGACTTGGCAAAGGCGGGGGCCACCGTGTTCCATTCCACCCAGGAACTGCCGTCGAATTGCTCGATGCTACCCGATTCGCCTTGGCGGAGCAGAAGCTCGTCTCCGCCTTCCGTGGTGAATGACCATTCCTGACCATCTATCGTGCCTTCCTCGCCAGCACCTGTCCCCTTCGCAAGCCAGAGGAACGGCAGGATAACCCGCCTTGGATAGAGGTGTTGGTATTTGGCAAAGGCCGTTTCGATATCGGCGGCCGTCGATCGGAGGCGGGACTTGATTCCATTGTCAAAAAAGATGAGGTGACCGCGACCATCCGCGGCGAAGCGTGTAAGATTGCCACTAACCCTCACGGCCCGAGGTCCGTTTTCACTCAGCTCGAAGAGCGCCTTTTGGCCCCGGAAGTATTCGCCAATCTGGCCGGCTTTTGCCTTAAAAACGGTTTGTCCGTCGCGTATCCACGACACCGTTTCGGGATGCTGCATGCCGCAGCATCGACACAGTGCATCGTAAAGTTTGCGGGCGGTATCGGGATCGAGCGGTGATCCATCCAGGAAGCTGAAATGAATCCAATCGATATCCCCCGAGATATAGCGCATTTCGCCCGCTTCATTAGCCATCCGCGCGATGTGCAGCGTGCCCGCTTCTCCATGATCTATGGAATCAAAATCAAATGCACGTATAGTGTCGACTTCACCGGTGGGATCGGGCACGCCATTGTCTTTATAATTTTTTGCAACCGGCAACCCGTCCTGCTGCCATGCCTTGAATTCCGGATAATACTTGGCGAACTCCTCACGGCGCAGAGCTGCCCGACTCAGCGCGGCCTTGATGACCTCCTCGCTCTCACCTGCGGAGGCCAATCGCGTCCTGATCACATCGTCGGACTGTGGCCAAAAGATCCCGGTGATCCCCTTGAGATCAATGGAGCGGTTGGTGGGAGGTTTCCCGGGAAGCATCGGCACAGGATCGCCAAGCACCAGCAAGTCGAGATCGTTAAACCCCTTAGGCTTCATAAGCTCCGGTTTCCAAACGGCCTCCCCGAGTTCGTTGATGAGGTTGTAGGAAATGGGGGCGCGCTCCCGGGCATAGCCTTTCACCCCGAATGCCGTGAAAACATCCTGGAAATCATCGATGTCCGCGCTGCCCACGCCGAATGCCCGCAGCGAGGTTTCCCGGCCGAGGGGGCCTGAATAAATTGCACGCAACAGGCTTTCCTGATCCGTCAACGCAGGCCCCAGGGCATTATTTGCGGTGAGCTTATTTAACTCGGCAGCCGGGATGTATTTCGTGAATTGCGGGCTTGGGAGCGCCGCCGTGACCACCTCCATCCCCGCATGGCCGGAGACGCGCCCCCATTCCTGAGCAATCAACGCCGGGTCATCCGAGGCATATGCGTTTTCCAGCCCTCCGAAAAGCGAGTAAGTTGCAGCGGTCAACCAGCTTCGCACAGCTTCCGCATCGTTCGCATCGACAGGTGAACGCGTGACTGTGAAAAGAAGAAGGCGCCGTTGCACCTCGCCAACGAAATTTTCAATAAACTCCTCCCGCTCGGCGCTCGACATTTCCGCCCATGTGTTGGCGGCCATTTCCGCAGCCTCCCAAACCGCGCGGGAAGCCTCACCCCACGCATCCGCCAGCAGCGATGGATCTGCCGAAATGGTGCCGGCAAACCTCCCGATGCCGCCGATCGCGTCAAAGGTATCATACGTCCATTCTCCCATCCCGAGCATCGCACCGTAGCTGTAGACCGCCACCTGCTCGCCAACGGTCAAAGAGGGTGGAGCGCTCGGGCGCGAAAAATCCTGAATAATGCGCAGCATCATTTCATTTCCCAACCAGCCGCCCGCCTCGTTGCGGACCAGGACATCGTCGGCCGTGAGTTCCGTTTCCTCCTCCGTTTCGTCATCGACCAACACTGCATCTTTGAGTCCTTCCCACTTCACGGTTCCTGAGGGCGCTCCTTCGGGATCGGTAAGAATTCTGCCGCCAAGCACCACCGATGATGCTGCGTCGACTTCGTGATCGTGGACGTGCGGCGGATCCGCCAGGTTGCCTTCCACACTTGTGAGATGGGCACCGAGCGCATTGAGGCGTTTCTCAGCGCGGACTCCGAAAAACTTCAAAGTGCTGTTGGAAGTGCGGTTGTAAACAGCTGCCACAATCTGCAAACTGCCACCGGGCTGGAGGAAAAATGCGCCGTTGTTCTGATTCGTGATCACGGGGGTGCGCACGAATTCAATCTCCAGCTCGACCGGATAAGGCTGTCCCACCGCGATTGGAGCTCCTGCGAACGTCATGTTGAACTGGGCATCGGTGCCGGTGAACACACCCGTGGCGAGAGCCGAGAATTCAAAACGCCCGTCGTTGTTGATCTGCAGCGGAATCTCCCGTTTGACCTCCGCACCAGCCGCGAGGGTCCCCAATTCCATCGGGAACACTCCAATGGTTGCGATTCGCCCCGGCAACTCGGACTTGTCGCGGGCTCGCGGGTCGAGCCCTTGCAGCAGAACGTCCACGGATGCGTCACTCAGATTTTTGATCGTCACTTCAATTTTGGGCTCGATGGCATTTCCGGCTTCATCGGTGACGATTATCGCCCCTTCCACCTCCGTAAGCTCCATGTTGATGATGGGCTTTTCTTCGATCAACGGCAGGGCTCGCAGGCTGATGTGCAGGGGTGGAACGGTGACATTGACAGTGCTGGTCAAGGTCTTCAAACCGCCGCCGATTATCGCCTCGACCGCTGTGGTCAGTTTCCCGGTTCCCAGCTTGCGCGGTATAACCTGCGCGGTGAAGACACGCTCCGGCTCCTCTGAACTCAGGACAAAGGGTTCCGCCTCTTCGACTGTCAGTTCAAGAAACTCTTCGTCCAGTGCGGTGAGAACACCATTGGGGAATGAAAAAGTGACTGGCTCTGGCTCGGTGGAGCTGATCTTCACGGTCGCCTCAAAAGGCTCGTCCACCTGGAAGTAGGGCTTCGGCAGGATGATCTCAACCTTGACGATCGGGGGAACTTTGACCAACCAACCAGCGTAGCTGTTCTGCGCTGAGTTATAGGTGAAACCTGCCACCATGCGACCATCCGAGGAAAGGGCTTGCGCATCGTCAAACGACTGCCCGGTTAGATCCAGATCAGGATTTTCCGCGAGCATTTCTTTGAGATCTCTGAGACCAGTAGCCTCCGTCCAGATGAAGGCCTTGCCACTTTGACTGCCAGCGATCACCGATCCGTCGGCAGAAACACCCGCTATACGATGATGTTTGCCGTCATACGTGGTCAATTGTACCACCGAATTATCCCTCCACATGACAGGGTGATCCACGTAGTGCGTGTTTACCACGAGGACATGAGTCACGCCGACCGCCGTGCTCCCGTCGTCCGAAATTTTGTGCACCCTGCTTCCGACATATGGCGGGCCGCCCAGCGCCAGGGTTGGTAGTGTGGTGGGAACGTTGCCGGTCCACTTGATGGGGTGAAT
>JBGTCP010000555.1:0-5378 GCA_041748815.1 Chthoniobacterales bacterium | reverse complement strand
ACATGACCGCCGAGGATCGTGCGTTCCAGCGTGTCATGGTATTCACCGTAGTAGGTCATCGGGCGGAATTCATCGTAGCCGTATTGAAACCATCCACTTCGATTAGCGGTAGTGCCATTGCTCCAGGTGGGAGGATTTGCGCTGTCGTAGTGCGGTCCCCATCCGGTGAAAATGTGAGCGAGTCCGACGGTTTCATCCTGCGTGTAAGTCGGGATGGGCAATCCTTGCGCGTCCAGTTGCAGACTGCCATCGGTGTGCATGCGGCTGAGGCCGACTGAAAAAAGCTGCTTGGCCTCGCGGGCGTAGTTTTCGTCGGGTTCATGGCCTGTGACCGGATCCGGTTTACGATTGCGCATCATGCTCAAATAAGTGCCCATCATCGGGCTAAGGGTTACATCTTCGAGCAGGTCGCGGTAATTGCCGAAGGAATTCTCAAGCAGCATGTCGTAATACAGCGTGACTCCTTCATGCCGGCCGTCCAGGGCACCGAATTGCGAGATTACAAAGATCTGGCTGAGCGCGAATGCCATGCGCTGGCGGAGCTGATCTGGCGCGGTGAGTGCGCTCTGCCACCAGATTTCGTTGCGCGGCCCTTGCCACCCGCCACTGCTGCTGCCGCGCGCGTACAACTGCGCTGCCCGGGCGTTGACATCATCGCGATGGAATGACGGTGGCAGCGCGAGTTGCTGGTCGATCCATTCGGAAAACGTGCTACTGGAAAGGGCGCTGAGATCAGTTTCCGACGGGCCGAAGGTGGCCTGAGTCAGGAAACGTGCGGCCTCTCCGAGGTCAGCGGGCATTGCTGGCGCGGCGGGCGGCGGGGTGAGATCTGGCATGGTATCCCAGCCGGGCGAAGCTACCAGCTGGCCGAGCACTTCGGTGCCACCAGCTTCCGCGGTGGTGACGCGCACCCACAGCTGGCCCGCTGCGAGAGCGGCGATGATTTCTTCGCGGGAGAGTCCGCCGGCAATTTCGAAGGCCCATTCCATGCCGGGCACCTGGCCTTGCGGAAAAACGAACACGGCAGGGCCGCCGATCCCGTCTTGAGAGTAAAAGATTTCCGCGCTGGTCTGAGGACCGGTGAGCCCGGTGAAGTTGAGGCTCACAAGTGACGAGAACGAGTTGCCTGCTTTGCGCACGGCGGCCACTCCGCTGCCTGATGAGGTGATGCCGGGAGCGCTACGGAGTTGGGCGACGTAAAGCACATCGGGTGCGTCGTCGATGGTGATACTGGCCGTGGTGGGATTCCCGAGGAGGAAGCCGTCGCCCGGTTGCAGAGTGAGTGTGACGGTTTGCTGCTCCTCGAGGATATTGTTTTGAATGGGAGTGACTGGGATTTCGATAAATCGCTGGCCAGGCGCGAAGTGGATTTCGCCGCTGAGTGGCTGGAAGTGTTCGCTGGATGTCGCGCTGCCGGACACAGAAAAATTTGCCGTGAAAGCTTTGATGCCGCCGGTACGGAAGACGATGAAACGCGCTTCCTCCGGGCCTTCTTTGTAGCCGCGTGGTTTTGAAACGCCGAGGGTGAGTGTGCTTGGACTGGTAATCGTGCGTTGGGCCGCCTCGAGATCCGTCAGGCGCGGGGTAGTGGTGGCGAGGTGAGGATTGAGGCCGAGCAGATGTTCTTCGTAGTCACTCACCCCGTCGCCATCGGAATCAATGTGCGAGATTTTCAGATGAAAAAATAGCGACTTCCCTCCGGCTTGCATGCTGGCGAGCGATTCGCCGGTGGATGAGAGAACATTGCCGCTGATGATTTCGCGTGTGCCCTCCGGCATACCCGGGCGTGTCCATGCGACGCTGAGGTGATCGCCGCCACTGTACTCGCGGTGGAAAACTTCGAAGTAGTAAGCTTGGTTTGCGACCAAGGGAACGGGCGCGGATTGCTGAGTGGGGAATTTGCTCCACTCATTTGCGCCGGTCCATCCTATGATCTCAGCCCGTAGGACTTTATCGGCGGGGTTGGCTGTGGGTGAGAGCCAAAGCTCGCTGTGATCATCGCTTGCGATCCAGAAGCGGTAATTTCCGGTTTCGGGTGCAATGATCCAACCGCGGATCCATTGGCCAAAATAATCCTCGTTGGGTGACGATGCCGGGATCTGGAGACGCGTGAGATTGCTGCGGATATCCGGCTCGGGCGTACCGTTTGCGGCGTAGCCTTTGACTACGGCGAGGCCTCCAGATTGGTAATTCCAGCGGGAATGCTCGACTCCGCCGCCTGTGAATGTCGTGCTTGTCGGGATTGTGAGCGTGTATTCCTCCCCTGTGCCGATCACGCCGGGGCCGATGGGTTGCCAGCTGATCAGGTCGGTCGAGACCATGGTCTGGTAATGGATGCCCGCCATCGTGGGCCATGTTTGCGTGATGGAATCGGGATCCGCGATGTCGAGGTCGCCGGGTTTTGGATGGCAGGCAGGATCGTGCGGGTTCGTGCCGGCTGCTGCCTCCTGACGGTTGGTGAATCCATCCCCATCGGAGTCGGCATGCGGATCAAGTCCTGTGCCATAAATATTTTCCCACACATCGCTCATCCCGCTGCTGTTGGAGTCGATCTGAGCGTTGAGACCGGAGACGACAAGGATCGATATCAAGCATGCGTAGCCGCAAAATTTTGCTAGCGATGGAAAATGAAATGTGTGATGCGTGGGCATTTCGAGTCTGATAATGCACCACTTTTTGTGCCATCTCCGGGGAAATGCCATTACTGTCAAAGAAAACCGTCTTCCCATGCTGCGCCCCTGGGGCTACGGTGGTGCGGATATGAGTGAGCGGTCGGCTTTGGCCTATGTTTTTGAGAGGTTTCCTACGTTTACGCAGACCTTTTGTTTCCGGGAGGTCCGTGAGCTGGGGCGGCAAGGCATGCTGCCAACGATTTTTTCGATCCGCACGCCGCAGGATGAACCGCCGCAGGATTATCCAGCGGAGTTTTCAAGGAACGTTTTGTATTTGCCGGAGGGAGATGAACTGGCGGAGTTGATCAAACGGCAGCATTCGGAGCGGCTGATTCCGCGGGCTATGCGAAAGTGTTTGCAGGCTTGGGAATCGCCGCGTGACCGGCACCGGGTTTATGAGGCTGCGTGGATCGGGCCACGCTTAAAGGCGGCAGGAATACGGCATGTGCATGTGCATTTTGCGGGGATTGCGGCGCGCACTGCCTATTGGCTGAAGCAGTTTTACGGGATCAGCTTCAGTTTCACGGGGCATGCGAATGACATTTTTGTGGAAGAGGATTTGCCCGTAAAATTGGGCGATCTGATGCGCGAGGCAGCGTTTGTGGTGACCGTGAGCGAATTCAGTGCAACGTATTTGCGGGATAAATTTCCATTTGCTGCAAAGCGTGTGCACAGAGTCTACAATGGCATTGAAACGGATCTATGGCCGGGTTCGGAGCTGCGGTCGGATGCGCCGCCGACTATTGTTTCGGTGGGCAGGTACATTGAGAAAAAGGGTTTTCTGGATTTGATTCGGGCCTGCGGAGAATTGAAGGCCAAGATCGCAGGACTGCGGTGTCGGATTATTGGTGACGGTCCACAGCTCGCTGAAATGGAAGCGCTAATTGCTGAGCTCGGCCTCGGCGAAGTGGTCGAGCTAACAGGCCCAAAGTCGCAGACAGAAATTCAGGAAATGATTGGTGAAGCGACGGTTTTCGCGTTGCCGTGCAAATTGGAAAAGGATGGTGGTATGGACAATTTACCGACAGTGATTATGGAGGCAATGTGTTGCGGGCGGCCTGTGGTTTCCACGCGGATCGCCGGTGTGCCTGAAATGCTGGTGGACGGTAAACACGGGAGAATTCATGAACTCGGTGACGTGCAGGCATTGGCGGGATCATTACACGAATATCTCACGAATCCTGCCTTGGCAGCAGAACACGGTAGGGCGGCGATGGAGTATGCGCGTGGGCAGTTTGCGATTGAACAAACAACCGGCCAGCTCAAGCATTTGCTGGTGAGGTATGGCCGGGCGAAATTGACGCGCAAAGCCTTTGCTGAGGATCGTGAGCTGTTGCGGTCGAAGCTCGCGGGTTGGATCTGAGCTGGCTTACAGGAGCTCTCCTGCAATGGAGTCTGCGAGGAGACGACCCTTGCGGGTGAGGACAACGTGGGTGTTGGCGAAAGTTACGAGACCATTCTCAGCCATCTCTGTGATCTCAAGTTTCTTCTCATCAAGCCAATTCAGCGGGATGCCGCGGTTCGTGCGTAGCGCAAATGCCAGGCGCTCGGAGTGGCGGACTTCGGGGGTGAGAGACTCGCGGAATTCTGCAGGATCAGTATCAGCCTGGATCCGCTGGATGTAGGCGGCTGTGTCGGGAATGTTTTGCCAGCGTTCACAACCAATGGTTGAAAATGCACTCGGCCCGAGACCGAGGTAATCGGCGCCTTCCCAGTAAGCGATGTTGTGCAGACATTCTTTGCCGGGGCGGGCGTGATTGGAGATCTCGTATTGTTCGTAACCGGCATTTTCTAGCAGCTCCATGGTGGTTTCGAACATATCGGCATCCGTTTCTTCATTTTGCTGAAGCTCGCCACGGATGAATTTTTCAAAATACACCGTGTCCTCTTCGTAGGTAAGGCAGTAGGTGGAAATGTGGCCGGGATCGAGGGCAATGGTTTGCTCCAGTGATCGCAGCCACTCGGCTGTGGTCTGCGTGGGCACGCCGAAAATGAGGTCGAGGTTGATGCGTTGAAATCCGGCCTGTTGCAGAATTTCATAGGATCGCAGTGCTTGCGGGCCGGTATGCACGCGTCCGAGAATCTCAAGCAGGCGGGGTTCCCAGGATTGTACACCCATGCTGATGCGATTGACGCCGAGGTCGCGGAGAAGTTGTGCCTTTTCCAGTGAAACGGTGGCCGGGTTCATTTCGAGCGTCCACTCAATATCGGACGGTAGATCCATGTGGCGCAGGAGGCCGGTCAGCAAATACTCAAGCTGCTTTGGCGAAAGTGCGCTCGGCGTTCCTCCGCCAAAAAATATGGTTCGGGGGCGCATGCGGGAGCCTTCAAGTTTCCTCTCAAACTCCACCAGCACAGCATCAAGGAACGCCTGGGTTTTGTTGCGATCAGATGCCTCTTTGTAAAAACTGCAGTAGGGGCAGATTTTGGGACAAAATGGAATGTGCACGTAAAGGTGCTGCGCGGCGGCAGGGCTTGCAGTGATCATCGGATCGTAAGCTCCCGGTCGCGGACGCGTATTGTGATCGCGCCGCTCTGATCCAACCGGTAAAGGCGGATACTTTTGGACTCAAGATGTTCAACGAAATGATGCGGCACTTGCTGAGACTGGGGAAAATCGGCATGCGTGGCAATGACGGTGTGCGGGTTCACAGCATCAATGAAATCCGGCATGCCGGAGATGTCGATGGAATGCCGCCCCATGAT
>JBGTCP010000554.1:0-3155 GCA_041748815.1 Chthoniobacterales bacterium | reverse complement strand
TCGGTGAGGACGATGAGGTCATGATAAACTTCCCAGGCGAGTTCATTGCGGCGGCAAAGCGATACTGCGGAGAGTTTACTACCGCCCGCATCCAGTCCAGTCGCGGCGGGGTGCCAGATCGCGCTTTGCAGGCAAAGCGATTCCACAACTAGATCCTTGAAGTTAGACGGGAGTTGGCAGTACCGGTGCGCGACATCAAAGCCGTAAAACGGAGCGCCATCCACATACAACGTACCTTCTCCCTGATCGTGCCAATGCAAATAGAGGCCCTCTTTTTTGACCTGAGGCGTTGCCCGCAAATCCAATTTGAACCAGCCCTGGTCAAACAGCTTGCCCCACACAAAGGGCAGCTTCACCGGCTTGAAGGCATTCTTTTTGGCCTCGGCAAAACCAACATGCTCACGTGTATGGCCGCCAAAGCTCACGGGCACATCCGCCACCGGCTCCCAGATTTTGGTCGAGATGCGCGGAACGCAGGATTTAATGCGGGGATAAGCGAGTTGAAGAAGGGGATTGGATGGCAACATGGAACGCCCGTTATACCGGAAACCGCCGTTCATTCAATGCCGACCTTAAGTTTGTTGCAATTATCCTTTCAACGTGAGCGTGATTTTGCGAGGGATGGCACATGATCAAAGACGGACTCCTTGAAGTTTGGCAATCCCCCGAACTCACTTCCATCAACAAACTCCCGCCCCGCGCGAGTTTCACGCCATTCGCGACCGCCGCTCAGGCCACACAGGGAGATCCCGCAAAATCCAGCCGCACGCACTCATTGAATGGCGAATGGGATTTCCGCTTTGCTCAAAATCCGGTTGCCGCTCAGCAGATCATTGCCAAGCCAGGCCGGGCGTCGGAGTGGGGCACGATCCAGGTGCCGGGGCATTTGCAAACCCAGGGGCACGGCAAGCCCCATTACACCAATGTGCAGATGCCATGGCCGCACCTTCCGCCACATGTCCCGGAGGAAAATCCCACTGGGGTATTTCGTAAAAAATTCACACTGCCGAAGAAATGGGCCGACGAACGGGTCGTTATTCACTTCGGCGGCGCCACAAGTGTGCTCTGCTTGTATCTCAATGGCCAGGCCATCGGCGTGAGCAAAGACAGTTGCCTGCCGGCGGAATTCGACATTTCGCGTGTCGTTAAACGCGATGCCGAAAATGACCTTGTCGCCGTGGTCATCCAGTGGTCGGACGCCACGTTTATCGAAGATCAGGACCAATGGTGGCTGAGCGGAATTCACCGGGATGTGTTTCTTTACACCACTCCGACCACTTTCATTCAGGACCTGCATGTGCGCACAGATCTAGCCGATGATTTCCGCTCAGCCATTTTCAAAGCGGATGTGAGCATCGGGCTCACTCATGCCGGCCCGATCCCGGCAGGCATTATTGCCACAGCCACGCTGCTAGATCCCAAAGGCAAGCCTGTCTTCAAGAAACCACTCCGCTCAGAGTACATCGTCAAGACTCCCCGCCATCCACAAGACCCATGCTTTTTGCGAATTCAGTTGGAAGCCGAGGTCAAAAATCCGCTCTTGTGGAGCCATGAATCTCCGGCGCTTTACCGCGTGGTGGTGGAACTGAAATCACCCCAAGGCAGCATGCACACATCGACGCAGGTGGGGTTCCGCCGTGTCGAAATCCATAACCGCAATCTACTCATCAACGGGCGGCGTGTTCTCATCAAAGGAGTCAACCGCCATGACCACGATCCCGATCATGGCAAGGTAATCTCGCGCGAGTCCATGCTCCGCGATATCCACCTCATGAAGCAGTTTAACATCAATGCCGTGCGCACATCGCATTATCCCAATGATTCGCGCTGGCTCAATCTCTGCGACCAATACGGACTCTACGTGATCGATGAGGCGAATATTGAATCACACGATTTTCATAACTTCCTTTGCACTCAAGCCTCCTACGCCACTGCATGGCTGGACCGTGCAATGCGGATGGTTGTGCGGGACAAAAATCACCCCTCCATCATCCTATGGTCACTCGGCAATGAGTCCGGCTACGGGCCGAATCACGATGCCGCAGCAGGATGGATCCGCCACTACGATCCGTCGCGCCCACTGCACTATGAGGGTGCTATTTCAAAAGGGCAGAGTCATCTTACATTTGCCCACGGGTCGCTGGGATCGGACATCATTTGTCCCATGTATGAATCCATCGAAAAACTCGTAGCCTGGAGTGACCTTGTCACGGAATTGACGGAAGGCCGTGGAGATTCCCGGCTTAAGGGGGATGCGCTTTTCGAGGCGATCAAGCCATGGCTGGATAATGGTGGAAGGGCCGTGACCAAAGCAATCCCCTCGCCACTGCATCCGCTCGCACGTCCCGTAATCCTTTGCGAATATTCGCACGCGATGGGGAATTCCAATGGCTCGCTGCATGATTATTTCCACATCTTTAAAACCAAACCCGGGTTGCAGGGCGGATTCGTCTGGGAATGGCTGGATCATGGATTCCGCCAGAAAACCGAAGACGGGCGGGAATATTTTGTCTATGGCGGTGACTTCGGCGACACTCCCAATGACGCGAACTTCGTGTGCGATGGCCTGGTCTCCGCCGACCGCATCCCGCACCCCGCGATGTGGGAGCTCAAGCACCTCGCACAGCCTCTGCGCATCGAGCTGGTCAGCCCCACGCACCCGCGCATCCGCGTGACCAGCGAATTCGATTTCATCACGACCGCCCATCTCACCGGCGAATGGGAGCTTCTTGTCGATGGCATCAGAATCCGCTCCGGCGCGCTGCCCGCGCTGAGCCTCGCTCCGGATGAAGCCAAGGAAATCGCCATTCCAACGGGTAAAATTCCGTCCGCCGGGGAAGCGCATCTGGTAGTCCGGTTTTTCGAATCCCGCGCAACCGACTATGCATCAAAAGGACACGAGGTCGCATGGCAACAACTCACACTTCAAGGCAAGCCCACATCCTTAAACCGCAAAGCAGCAAAAGCCAGCCCGGTCATTGTCGAAAAATCCGCTGCCTCCATCACACTCACTGCCTCGAAAACCACACTCCGCTTTGATCGGTCCACGGGCATGCTGACCCAACTTGGTCACGGCGAAGAAAACATCCTTGCTGCCGGGCCTCGCTTACAGCTCGCCCGCGCTGCCACTGACAACGACGGACTTAAACTCTGGA
>JBGTCP010000553.1:0-6489 GCA_041748815.1 Chthoniobacterales bacterium | reverse complement strand
GATGCTGCCGGTCACCACCATGGCCCGTGCCTGGCCTCCGATCTTATTCTGGCCAATGACCTGTTCGAGGAAGTGGTCCACCATGATCTCCGCCTTGTCGCGAATGGCCTTGCTATGGCTCTCAACATAGAGGCGCAACTTCTTGCGGGCCTTCTTCACATCATATTCAGGATCGCCCTCGACCGTCTTGGCGAGGCGGTAGTAGCTCTCCACGGGCGTATAGTGTTTCAGCACATCCAGGATGAAGCCCTCCTGGATCGCCTGCTTCATCGTGTAGGGATGGAATGGCTTGTGTTTCACCTCGCCGCCTTCGGAATATGGCACGCCAAACATCTCCAGCGTCTTGTTCTTCGCGGTCGCAGTGAAGGCAAAGTAGCTGGCATTCTTGGCCAGCCTCTTCTTCTTGATGCGCTCCTCAAGTGCGTTGTTGATCTCGTCCTCGTTGTCTGCCACCACCTGACTCACAGCGGAGGAAGTCCTGCCGCTCTGGCTGGAGTGCGCTTCGTCGATAATGATGGCAAACTTCCCGCCGCGATGTTCATCGCCAATGGTGTCGAGCACATACGGAAAGGTCTGCACGGTGGAGATAATGAGCTTCTTGCCGTCTTTGAGATACCGGGTGAGCTGCTCGGTCTTGGAGGTGCCCGCGCCTTCCTTCACCGCGCCGATGATGCTGCCCACCTGCGCAAAACCTTTGATCGTCTCGCGGATTTGTTTATCGAGGATGCGGCGATCCGTGATGACGATGACGGAATCAAAGACCGGCTTTCCGTCCTTCATCAGGCTGATCAACTGATGCGCCAGCCATGCGATGGAGTTCGATTTCCCGCTGCCCGCGCTGTGCTGGATGAGGTAGCGCTTGCCCGCCCCGTATTCCATCACGTCGGCCAAAATCATTTGCACCACATCGAGCTGATGGTAGCGGGGAAAAATCTGCACCTGCTTCTTCCTGCCCGTCATCGGGTTCTCCTCCTCCACGACCTGGGCGTAGTTCTCCAGGATTTCCGTGAGTCGCGCCGGGGTGAGGATGCGTTTCCACAAATAATCGGTCTTGATGCCATCGGGGTTCGGCGGATTTCCCGCGCCGTCGTTCCAGCCCTGATTGAAGGGCAGAAACCACGAATCCTTCGCCATGCCACCTTTGCCTTTGAGCGCAGTGCACATCGCCACTTCATGGTCATCCACCGCAAAGTGAACGACACAGCGGCCAAATTGAAACAACGTTTCACGGGGGTCGCGGTCGCGTTTGTATTGCTCGATGGCGTCATCCCCCGTCTGGTTGGTCAGGCTGTTCTTCAGCTCAAAGGTGGTCACTGGCAGACCGGTGATAAAGGCACACAAATCCAGCGAGCGCTTATTCTCCCGGCTGAAGTGGAGTTGGCGAGTGATGCTGAACCGGTTTTTTGCATGGCGCTTCACCGCTTCTCTATTTTCCGCCGAGGGCTTGCCATAGAAGAGATCAAAGTGAAGCGGCCCGTGCTTGATCCCCTTCCGCATCGCATCGATCACTCCGCGCCGCGTGATCTCGCCTTGCAGGCGGGCGAGAAACTTCTGCCGCGCCATGCCTTGCTTGTCCTTGAAATTCGCAATACCCAGCTTGGCCCATTCCTCTGGCTGGGTGGCGATGAGAAAGGCGAAGAGCTGTTCCGAGTCCACTGCAAACTCGCGGTCATAGGCGGATGCGTTGCCGGCAAACCACCCGCTGCCACTTTTTGGTGGAGTCTCTGCAACCATTCCCGCGGCACCGGAGACCAAGCCATCCGTTCCGGTCATGTGCTGCATGATCAGGCTTTCGAGTCCTTTTTCGGTGGTGTCGGTTTTCATGGTTCAGTTTCCCTGGATGCCGAACATCGGTCTAAGCTTTCCGCTGCCGATTAGTGGTTTGAAGACGGCATAGCTCTTTGATTCATAGCGAATACGCCCGGCGGGAATGGCCGGGCTGATGCGCAATGACTGGGCAAAGGCCAGCACAGCTCCTGAAGGAGAGTTTTTGGTGAGCTTCGCTGCCTTCCATTCCGCTTCCGGGATCAGGGCATCGGATGCTAACTTATCTGCGGCCTTCTCGCACTTATCTTTCTTCCCGTCCTGGGTGAGGTCATCAAAAAAGGTATCCACTCCGTCTTTATCCAGATGTAGAGCGACATGGGCCATTTCGTGGAAAAGGGTAAACCAGAAATTGTCCAGCCGGTCGTATCGCAGCGTGAGTGCCACCACTGGCGAACCATCCGGCAACTTCAGCGCCGCGCCATCCAAGTGTGTTTTCGGCAAGTGAGGCTCGAAGACGACGTGGATTCCGCTCTTATTGAGAAACTCCTTTGCCAATTGCGGCCCGGCGGCGAGATAGCTCAGGCGGGCCAGTTCACGCAGGAAGTCCGCATCCACTGTCCCGGGCTTGTAGGCTGGCAGCGACTCCCGCAGCGCAAGCGTTGCCACCCGGATACGCCATGCGGTTAGCGCGTGTTCATCATACTTGCCTCCATTGCGCACGTGCTGGCGGTTGAGCGCCGGGATGAGTGCATTCGGTCCCAGCTTGCCCACAAAACTATTGAGCAAGTCTTCCAGTTGGCATTTCGCCTCTGTCACGGTGCCTTGAAAGCCTGCGAACCAATTGCGCCTCACCATTTCTGCAATGGGGAAGTGCTTTCCCTGCTGGAGCGCCTCGTCGCTCGGCAGCTCCGCGCCGGGTTCCTGCAAGAGCACCTCAGCGGGTATGCCGAGTCCGTTCACGAGATTGCGGATCATTGTCAGGCTCAGAGCCCTTTTCCCAGCAAGCACTTCGGACGCCTTGGAAGCGCTGCCAATGTAAGGGACCAAATCTTTCGCCTTCAAGGCCTGCTGCTGCATGCGGAACCGGATGGCTGCAAGTGGGCTGGGCAAGTTGATGGGAAAGGTCTTTTCCTCATAAAGCTCCACCAGCGTTGTCAGCAAATCCAGTTCGTCCCCGGCAGGCGTGCCAGGCTTCGCATCGAAGATGGCTTCGATACGGGCGAGCGCCGCTTTATGGTCGGAATCGGTTTTTATCAGTTTCGGTTTCATTAGATGGTCTGGGCGTTGATTTGGTCGTATTCCTTGTGAGTTCCCAGGAACCGGACATACACCGTGTGGAATTCATAATTGATCCACACGATCAGCCGGTGCTTGTTTCCGCATATGTTGAATACCACCCGTCCGTCCTTGAGGATGCTGGCGTTCCCGTATTTTTCCTTCACCTCGGCGGGCGTGGCCCACTCCGCTGTTTTGGCTTCCGCGTGCCAGGCTTCCAGTTCTGATTTCGCGGCGGGAACCTTCGTCCAGTAGTCAATCAAGGCTTTCTTGGAGATGATTCGCATATCAATGTGAAGTTCCCTGGGCGCTTATGCAACAAAAACTTCCCTTTTTGGGAAGTTTTGAGTCAAGCGTCCTTGCTACGCTATTGGTCCGGTGATTCGGCGTAGGATCAGGGTTTTGAAAATAACCGCAGTCGGCTTGGATGGCTAAGGCCGTCAGGCGTTTCTTGTCGGGCGACAGGGCCGCTTTCCAATCCAGCTCGTTCAATTCATGCTTCGGCTCCAGGCTCGCCCTCAGCAACCCCAAGGCTTTTGTCATCCAGGTTTTCATATGGACGTTTTCCACTCAAATAAGAACCCGCTGGACATCAACGACTTATGACAGGTGCTTGCCAGCAACTCAAATAAGATTTCGGGTGTTTTTACCGTCCTGCGAAGCGGGTTACGATGGCTCATGCTTTGTGGGGGTTGCCGGGCTGTCGAACGGACGCATTCCCTCGATGGCTGCCAACGTATCCGCGTAAAACTCCTCAACTTCCGAGTCAGCCTCGAAGTGGTAGGAGACGAACTTTTGGTTGGAAGGTTGTCGCCGGTTGTAGAAATAACATGCGTTCGCTTCTGTTTTGGGAGAGGGCATGACACGAATAAACGCGAGGAGTTTGAGGGCACGTTCTCCGTCAGGATCCAGTAGGTGAAGCGCACCATCCTCCATGCCTTCGATGGTTTTGCGTTCCTCGGTGGCAAATGGAGTCCGGGTGCCCATAACACGCCGCACTTTGTAACTCCATTGGCCACCCACGAACCGGCATTCACCGGGTTGGACCAGCTCATACCTTTCCCAAGTCATCCCCATTACACTACGGCAGGTTTGAATGAGATCTGTCAATTCAGCGTGTGCCATCTCAATGTCCCGAGCACTGGCCACACCTCCATGCGCATGGTTGTTGCGAATGCTGTTCGAGGTTTGGAAGACTGTTAAGAGCCTGCGATCAAAGAGCATCTCCAGAACATAGCGGGAGTTCGTTCGGAACATCGCCGTGCAGCGGTCTGCGTCCTCATTAAGCAAATTACGAAACTTTTTGCTCAGGAACTCGACCACACACTTCCATAAACCAAACGTGGCACGGTCAAACGAATGCCCATCGCGATCCATGATCTCGGTGAGTGAGGTGACGTTGTCCGTCCAGAACTCACGGTCAGACTTCGCTGCACTGAGGTAAATAGTGGCCCAGAACTCGGCAACTGCCTCAAAGAAGTGAAGCAAAATTTCGTTCTTATCTTTAGTTGATCCATTCGATGCCCGATAGCGCCACAGGATTGACGCGAGAGGGAATGGCAAACCTTCAAGCCAACTCTCAAGGGTGTCTTCGTGATTCACTCGCCGGAGTTGCTGGATTTGCTTCTCCACCTGACTTGGATGTGCCCATACGCTGGACTCGATTTCATCCAACGCTGCCCGGAGCGCATGGACCTGGGATATTGCATCCAGCGCTTGATTCTGCACTTGGATACTTGGCAGATAGAAGGTGCCCTGCAGCAACAAGTCCATGCTGATCTGTTTCGCTATTGCTGACGGAGGGCTTATCGCCTCGATGAAGAGTCGCCCGATTTCACTTTTCAAGGACGCGGCAACAAAACGCGCATCCGCCAGTTCTCCATTGATCACGAGGCGCACCACTCTCCCGGACTTCGCCGTCAATGAACCAGGATGAAGAACAGGGTCGCATCTTCCTGTTAGTGGCAGATAGAGATCATTCGCTGCATCCACTACCGATGCTTCAGAGCCCTTCAAAACCTCGTGAGCCTTGACTAGATTCTGCATCGACACAGCTTGGAGTCCTTTCCGCCTAGCCATCTCCTGTAGCCGCTCCATGGCCTCTAAGGATTTGAACCCTTGAAAGGCCGAAAACTCAACCAGACGCCCTTGAGCAGGTCTCTTCCCAATTTGATGAGCTTCAAAGTTCGCGAGGATCTGTTGTTGGAGATCGGTATCGATTCCAAACTGAGCGGTAAATACCTTGTCTCTGGGGCTGCGATCTACGACCGCGATGTAGGACTCGATTGCAGTAGCCTTGAGAAAACCTGAAGGGACATGGATCAGTGCTCTGACATGAACTCTCTCCGCCGAGAGGCTTTTCCACATGCGCCCGCCCCGAGCGCCCAGACATGATGCGGACAACAGAAAAACTGCTCTGCCTCGGTGTGAAAGCTTCGAGGCGGCCCAGGAAAGTAGCGCGTCCCCGGTTTCTGTGAGCGGTTCCCCACCTTTGGAAGGCAAATACGGGGCATGCAAGCGGTGCCCAAAAGGTGGTTCCGAGATAATGAGGTCGTATTCGTTTCGCAACGGCAGGTCGCCATCTAAAGCGTTCCCGTTAAAAATCTTCGCTTGGTCTTGGAGAAGCAACGCGGCCATTTGAGCGACTTGGCTGTTCAGTTCAACTCCATGGATGACAGAAGCCGCCATCTCCTCTGCTGCCAGCGAGAGCAGCAGACCAACGCCACAAGCGGGGTCAAGGACTGAGGTGCCCATTTCAACCAACCCCAACTTTGCCATAAAGCTGGCAACCTCAGCAGTGGAGAGAAACTCGCCCGCTTCCCTGGAACGGGATGAACCCACCGAGGCGAGCCACACTTTCAATTGTTCGCGGCGGAGAGTGGTGCCGCTGGCTTCTTCGAGCCATCCCATCAACTGATCCGACAGTGAGGCCACGCCACGCCGCTCATCGAGGTATTCAAACAACTTCTTAGTGAGATCCTCGTTCATTCTTCGATTTCTTCCAGTGCCTCGTCAGCTTCGGGTTCTATTCCGGATTCAGCCTCCAGCGCCGGTAGCCTGGCCCTAGCTTCGCGCACGTCCAGCTTGCCCGTCACGAGGTCGGCGGTCAGGCGTGTCCGGAATTCCTGCATCAGCGCGATTTCGTGCTCGGTGCGGGTGATGGCCGTGGTGTCCGTTTTGCTCATGATCGAACTTCCTGCTCAAATTCCCATTCCACCGATCTAATTAAAGGAACGAATGCGTGATCGTAAATTTTCCATTTATTGTTCCAAATCTCGTCAGGAAAGAGAGGTCTGCTATGTATTTTTACAAGTGAATCCCACTGGCCGGACGTTTTGAAAAGCGCGCCCTGATTTGCCATCTCATTTGCGTTGAGAAACCCAAGATAAACAAGGACCACAGCGTATCCCATCTCAGTGAGTTTGCAGGCTGAGGCAAACCGGTTCG
>JBGTCP010000552.1:0-4992 GCA_041748815.1 Chthoniobacterales bacterium | reverse complement strand
TTGCGGTTCCGGCTCATCGAGGAAATTCAGCAGGAGGCCCCGGTTTTCGAGGTGGTGTATCCCGCGCCCGGTAGCACGCCGGGTGAAACGGATGCGGTGGTCGTGCGATGGTTTTCCACCGGCGAGGTGCCGACATTTGATTTGGAGATCAACAACGTTGCGCTCGGCTTGAGGTACCGTCCGGCCATGTTGGACGGCAGGGCTGGGCTGGTGACAATTCCCTGGTCCACGCGTGAACTTGCGCCGGGCAGACATCAACTGCGCGTGATCGCCAAACGCGGGGATGAAAGTGTGCACAGCAAGCCACTGGAGTTGCTCGTCAGCGGGGAGCCATCCCGCGATGGGCCGTATTCAAGGGCGCTGCACTTGCTCGACCGGCTTGCTTTCGGACCCGATCCGGCCGAGCTGGGTGAGGTTTTGGCCACAGGAGAAGCGGAGTGGCTGAAGAAGCGCATTTTCGATGAGGATGCTATGGCAGTGGAAGCAGCACTCGCCGCACAACAAGTGCTCTATGCGAAGCGGGGACGTGGCAACGGCCAGGTCGTGCAACAAGCATTGCATGGAGCCATCGAAGGCATCAATCCGGTGCGCGAGCGGTTTGTATTCTGGGCTCAAAACCATTTCTCCACATGGATCGGCAAGACGGGCGCGACGGAAAAACTGCACGAGCACCGCGCATTTTTCCGCGCAGGGATCCTGCCCTTCGAGTCGCTGCTTGCAGTCTCAGTGCGCAGCCCGGCTATGCTGGTGTATCTGGATCAGCAACGCAGTTTCCGCAACGGCCTGAACGAAAATTATGCACGCGAGCTTCTGGAACTTCACACAGTGGGAGTGCATGGCGGATACTCCCAGGAGGATGTCACCGCACTCGCCGGACTTCTAACGGGATGGATGATTGCGGAGGTGTCCAATCTCAATGGAGTGTCGCGGGACATGGTGAAGGAGTTCCGCTTTGACTCAAATGTCAGCGACATTTCAGGGCATCGGGTTTTTGGATATGCGTTTGATGAAGTGGAAACGGACGATGCTTTCGGGCGCATCGGGGTGCTCTTTGAAATGCTTGCCGCGCATCCTGCAACTGCGGAGTTTATCAGCAAAAAACTTGCGGAGCATTATGTGGCCGCGCCGGCTCCTGAAAAGCTGGTTGAGGATTTGAAGCAGGAATTTCTGGCCACGCGTGGCGATCTCAAACAAGTGCTCTTTCGCCTCGCAACGCATGAGGACTTCATGGCCTCCGCTGCGGTGCCCAGAGTTGCACAGCCGTTGGATTTCGCAGTGAGAATGGCGCGCATGACCGGAGCGAATCAAGTAGGGAAGTTGCAAGGATTTCTCGCAAAATCCGGAACAGGACTTTTTGACCGCGCCACTCCTGACGGGTATCCGCAGACGGATGCGAGCTATGTGAACAGCAATGCCATGCTGCAGCGCTGGAATATCGCATGGGAGTTCCGCTCCGATCTTCAGAGCAGGATCCCCGGGAATTGGCGTTCCTCTGAGGCACTCGCAACGCCGGATGGACGGCGGAAGTTTTTAGATGCAGTGTCGATCAATCTGACCGGGCGTTCGCTTTCCGCTCGCTCGCTTGAGGCTTTGGAAAAAATGCTGGCCCGCGAGGAATCTATCCACTCCGATCTCCTGGCCGTGCTCGTCGCACAAATGCCTGAAGCCAATTTGAAATAATCCCCCGAATCGAAAGGACCCCGCCATGAACATGACCCGCCGCTATTTTTTAAAAACCACCGGAGCCCTCGCGCTCTACACCGGCATCTCGCCGCTCAATCTCCTGGGCGAGTCAGGCATTGATCCGAATCAACTTAAAGCCGTGAAAAAAGGCCGCACGCTTGTTGTGATCTTTTTACGGGGCGGTGTTGACGGATTAAATCTGGTCGTGCCATTCGGAGACTCCGCGTATTATGATTTGCGGAGGTCGCTGGCGATTTCCAAGCCGGGCACGAATGACGAATCCGCTTTGGATCTGGACGGGATGTTTGGATTGCATCCGCGGGCATCGGCGTTGATGCCCTTGTTTCAAAGCGGTGCCGCCAGGGCGCTACATGCTGTGGGTTACGCGCACAACACGCGGTCGCACTTTGAGGAACAGGACGTGTGGGAAACCGGAGTCATTGGAAACACGGTGCACTCCGATGGGTGGTTGAACCGGCATTTGCTCACCTCGACAGGCCATGGACCTGTGCGCGCGGTTTCGCTGGGAGACACTCTGCCCCGTATTCTTCGCGGCGATGCTCCGGCATTTGCATTGCGGGGAATCACGGATCTATCCATGCCCGGCAAAGAGAACGAAGGCGCCGCAATGGTAGCTGCCCTTGAGCACGCTTACTGCACCGATCCCCGTGAGCACACATCTGCCGCGCTGGATCTGTTGGCCTCCTCAGCACAGGTGACGTTGGATGGCATGCAGCAAATTCAATCCGCCATGCAACGCACCCCGGAATCCTCAGTCGCTTATCCGGACACCGGGATCGGGCGTCAGCTCAAGGAGGTCGCGAGGCTCATCAAGTCCGAGGTCGGAATGGAAGTGGCAGAGATTGATTACGGCGGATGGGACACGCACAACAATCAGGGGGGAGTTGGCGGCGCTTTCGGCAATCTCGTTCAAGATCTGAGCGATGCGATTGCGGCATTCAACAAGGATATGGCGAATAAAATGGACGATGTGCTCGTGCTCACGCTGAGCGATTTTGGCCGTACCGCTGCCGAAAACGGCACTCAAGGCACGGACCATGGTTGGGCCAATTGCATGCTGGCCATTGGCGGAGGCGTTGGGAAAAATACCGAAGGAGGCGCGCGTCCGGTGCACACCAAGTGGCCTGGTCTTGCAAAAGAGCAACTGCACCAAGGCCGCGATTTGATGCACACCATCGACTTCCGCGATGTGCTTGCTGAGGTCGTGCAAAATCATCTCGGGAACACCGATCTCCAGAAAATCCTGCCCGGTTATGAATTTCAGCCGGTAGGCTTGGTCTAGCTCCAACCACCGGACTTCAGTGAGAGTGGATATGATGGCATCCCATGCTTGACACGGGTGGATGAAAACTTATCTTCGCCCGCTTGCATGCCTTAACTGTGACCTCCTGCGGAGGTGACGGCGCCGCCATTCGAAGTTGAATGGCTTGCTTGGTCTCATGCTCCAACCAAGCAAGTTTTATGGTCACATATTAATACGTTCCTGCGCGTCTTCGGCTCTAAAGCCAGCTCAGCTGTTTATTTTCCCATCTTATGACGACGATACAAAATATTAAGAACGAGTGGTTTTCGAATGTGCCGAAAGACCTCATCGCGGGTGTGGTGGTGGGGCTGGCACTCATCCCGGAAGCCATTGCATTTTCGATCATTGCCGGAGTGGATCCGGCGGTGGGATTGTATGCATCTTTTTGTATCGCGGTGGTGACGGCATTTGTCGGTGGCCGGCCTGCGATGATCTCCGCTGCCACGGGTGCGATGGCGTTGCTGATGGTTTCGCTGGTGGCGGAGCACGGGCTTCAATATTTGCTCGCCGCGACAATTCTGACGGGTGTCCTTCAGATTATTGCAGGATTTCTAAAGCTGGGTGAGGTGCTGAAGTTTGTCTCGAAGTCGGTGATGACGGGATTTGTGAATGCGTTGGCGATTCTCATTTTCCTGGCTCAGTTGCCGGAGTTTGAAGGCGCTGGTTGGCAGATGTATGCCATGGTAGCTGGCGGGCTGGGCATTATTTATCTCCTGCCGCGGCTCACGAAAGCTGTGCCATCGCCACTTGTGTGTATCGTGGTGCTAACGTTGATCTCGGTATTTGCCGGGATGGATTTGCGGACCGTGGGCGACATGGGGCAGCTGCCATCGGCGTTGCCAAAATTTCTCCTGCCCGATGTGCCGTGGAATGTGGAAACACTCATGATCATTCTTCCCTATTCGATTCCGCTAACCATTGTGGGGCTGCTGGAATCACTCATGACGGCCACGATCGTGGACGACCTTACTGACACGGATAGCAATAAAAACCGCGAATGCGGCGGCCAGGGCGTAGCAAATATTGTCGCTGGATTTTTCGGCGGCATGGCCGGATGCGCAATGATCGGCCAGACCGTGATCAACGTGAAATCGGGCGGGCGCGGCAGACTTTCCACCTTCGCTGCGGGCGTATTTTTGCTGATCATGATCCTTGTGCTGGGCAAATGGGTAAGCATCATTCCGATGGCTGCGCTGGTGGCAGTCATGATCATGGTGGCGATCGGCACTTTCAGTTGGAGGTCTTTGAAAGATCTGCGCATCCATCCCAAGACATCGAGCATGGTGATGATTGTGACGGTAGCCACGGTGGTCATCACGCACAACCTGGCGATTGGCGTAGGCGTGGGTGTATTGATGAGTGCCATTTCTTTTGCGCGTAAAGCCGCTCTGCTGGTGCGCGTGGGCACACGCAAGGACGAGGGCAGCGACCACCGGACGTATCTTGTGGAGGGGAATTTATTCTTTGTTTCCGCCGGACGTTTCTCGAAGGCCTTTAATTTCCGCGAGGTCTTGAGTGAGGTGACCATCGATCTTACCCGTGCGCATTTCTGGGATATCAGCTCGGTGGCAGCGCTGGACAAAGTCGTATTGAAGTTCCGCCGCGATGGTGCCAAGGTCAATGTGATCGGACTCAATGAAGCCAGCGCCACATTAGTCGGGCGGGTGGCAGTGCACGATAAAGCCGGTGCCTCCGATGAAATGCCTCTCCATTAACCCCCGGACCCCTTCACCACTATGAATAACATCCTCGCTTGCACGGACGGCTCCGTTTACTCGGTCAGCGTCTACGATCACACTGCATGGGCGGCTCAGCGTTGCGCCGCATCGGTGCATGTCATTCACATGCTCGACCCACACCGTGAGCGCGCGGATGTCGTTGACCTTAGCGGGAATCTTGGGCCGGGCACTGGCGCGGAATTGCTCAGCGAGCTGGTGGATTTTGAGGAAACGAAAAACCGTCTGGCCCGTGAGCGCGGTAAAAGT
>JBGTCP010000551.1:0-6775 GCA_041748815.1 Chthoniobacterales bacterium | reverse complement strand
GCCGATTGGACGCCGAAGGCCAGTGCGATCGCTTACCGCAAGCTGGTGCTGGAGGACTGGAATACGCACGGCGAACTCACGAGCGGAAATGATGGCAAAGTTGAGATGCGCGCGTTTCACGGCAAATACGAGGTCACGGTCACTCATGCGGGCAAAACCTTCAACACTGAGCTGAAAATTTCTCCTCAATCCCAGCAGCACCGGATCATCCTTGAGTAAATCTGGAACCCCTCGAAGCGGACTGTTTCGTAGTAACGGGGATTGATGAATGACAATTGCCAGAGTAGTATCGAACCATGAACTGGCTTCGAATTGTAATCGCACTCTTGATCGGCATCGCTTGGAACCCTTTGGAGGCCTTGGCGCAACGGAGGGGTGAGTTCCGCGCCGCCTGGGTGGCGACGGTTTTTAATTTGGACTTCCCTTCGAAATCGGGACTAAGCGCGGATGCACAGCAACGGGAAATTCTTCGGATTCTGGACGCAGCGAAATCAGCCAGGTTAAACGCGTTACTCGTCCAGGTGCGCCCGGAAGCGGATGCTCTTTACGAGTCCGGCCTGGAACCTTGGAGCCGCTTTCTTACTGGCTCGCAGGGCCGCAGTCCGGGATATGATCCGCTTTCTTTTTTCATCAATGAAGGGCGCAAGCGGGACATTCAGATCCACGCATGGATCAATCCCTACCGTGCATCTGTGAACAACACCAATGCACGCGCCCGAAATCATGTCACTTCCAAATACCCCGGCTCGGTGCTCCGCGTGCGCAACCTGCTTTGGCTCGATCCGGGCTCGCGCGATGTGCAGAATCACACGGTGCAGGTAGTGCGCGACATCGTGCGGCGCTACCCGGTGGCTGGGATTCATTTGGATGATTATTTTTACCCCTATCCAGTCGATGCGCGTAAGGATGTGGCCTTTGCGGATGATGCCAGTTTCAGCAGATACCAGGGGGGGGGCGGGCGGCTCGGGAAAGCGGACTGGCGTCGCGAAAACGTAAACACCCTTGTGCGCGAAATCGGCCGAGCGATCAAAAGCGAACGCAAAGGCGTCCTTTTCGGAGTGAGTCCATTCGGCATCTACACGAAGGGCCAGCCTGCGGATGTCGATGTGCGGCTGGATCAGTATGAGCAGCTCTACGCCGATCCCGTGCGATGGATGCGTGAAGGATGGGTCGACTATCTGGCACCGCAGCTTTACTGGCGCGACCAGAGTCCGCAAAGTTTTTCCCGCCTGCTCCGCTGGTGGCGTGATCCGCGTGTGAACCCGCGCAACATCCCGATCTACCCGGGCATCGCGATTGACAGGTTGGGTGGATCGCACAACTGGCCGGTTTCCGAGATCGACAAACAGCTTCAAATCGAAAGATCCATGCTGCCTGCGGGCGGATTTGTACTTTTCCGCATGCAGATGTTGGTCAACAACGACAAAGGCGTGCGGGACGTCGTCTCATCCCGGTAGAGCTCTTCACCCCCCCGACCAAAACCACCCGAACCCGATAGCAAACAGTGTCCATGCTCAATGCGGAATTACTTGATCGATGACGCTCTCCGAAAAAATATTGGAGCTTTGCAGCTGGTTCAAGATCATTGACCGGAGGCTTCCCGTTGCGATTCGCGAGATCAATGACGAGAGAAGGCTGGCGCGTTTACAAGTGGGTTTCTCGCTGTTGGGGGGAATTTTCGGCTCCGCCTACGCGATTTTTTATTCTGCGATCGGGCATACCGCTGGTTCCATAGTAGTGATTTCATGCACCGTTTCCATGGTGCTCACGATTCCGGTTTTGATGATGTCGAGCAACACCCGGCTTGTTGGCAATATCCAATCGGGCGTGCTGATTTTTGGCTTTGCCGTGCTGGCTGCAATCGAGGGAGGTGCGCGCGGACACGCGCTCGCATGGCTTGCCACGAGTCCGCTCTGTGCATTGCTCCTCGCTCGCCGGCCGGGTGCATATGTTTGGTGCATCATCGCGATAGCCCTTACTTCGGTTTTTGCCATCCTGGAATGGATGGGCATCGCAGTCCCAATACTTTATCCTGATCGGTGGCATTACCCCGTGAACGCGCTGGGATATCTGGGTCTGCCGATTTTTCTGTGCGGACTCGGTGCAACATTTGAAGGCACGCGTGCGATAGCCGTGCGGGAAAAGGACGAGGCACTGCATTCGCTTGCGACCGCCAATAAGCGATTGGTGGTGCTGAATGCGGAAAAAGATGAGTTTCTCCAAATTGCCGCGCACGATCTTAAAAACCCCCTGACCACCATGCAGGGCTATTCTGAAATGCTGGGGGAAGGGATCATTACTCAAGCGGATAAAGTGCAGGCCACAGGTAAAACGCTGTTTGCAATGTCCCGGCGCATGACAAATATCGTGACCGAGTTGCTCGACATCAATGCGATTGAGCAGGGGAAATATCCCGTAAAACTGGAGGTGATTGATATTGCACCTGTGGCCACTGAAGCGGTGGAGCGACTCACACTTGCCGCAGAAAAAAAATCCATCCAAATCGTTTTTCACACCCCATCCGTCATGGCCATTGCCGATGCCAAAGCGCTTGGCCAGATCCTGGACAATTTGCTCTCCAACGCGCTGAAATACTCCAATCCCGGGACGACGGTTGAAATGCGAACTGCTGCCAGCGATGAGCACGCAGTCGTGGAAGTCGTCGACGAGGGGCTGGGCCTCAGCGAGGAGGATCAGAAGAAATTGTTTCAGAAATTCACCCGCCTCAGCTCAAGGCCGACCGCCGGTGAATCCTCGACAGGCCTTGGACTTTCTATCGTCAAACGCATCGCGGAAAGTATGGGCGGCAATGTTTACTGTCAGAGCCAGCTGGGCATTGGCTCCACATTTCAAGTGATGCTGCCGCTCGCAGCCGCCGCGGAGTGAGGAAACCATCCGCTCAGCTAGACGATGAGCATGCAGTCGCCGTAGCTGAAGAAGCGATACTGCTCACGAACAGCCTCAGCGTAGGCGTGTAGAACTTGCTCGCGTCCCGCGAAAGCGGACACCAGCATAAGCAGGGTGGATTTGGGCAGATGGAAATTGGTGAGCAAGACATCCACTGCACGGAATTCATACGGTGGATAAATAAAGATCTCCGTGCTGCCCTCGGCTTCGGTCATGGCATTCCGGGTGGTCATGACTGACTCCAGGACTCGCACCACGGTCGTGCCCACGGCGATGACACGCGAGGAACTGCGGATGCTGTCGGCAGTCTCTCCAGAAAGCATGAAGTTTTCCCGGTGCATGATATGCTCGCGCACGTCGTCACATTGGACAGGCTTGAAGGTGCCGGCACCCACCAGCAACGTCAGAAACGCATGCGGCACTTTTGCGAGGATTTCAGGGGTGAAATGCAGACCGGCCGTGGGTGCGGCAACAGCTCCTGAGGCTTTTGCATACACGGTTTGATATCGTTCAGCGTCCACGGCATCTGCTTTGTGCCGGATGTAGGGAGGCAATGGCAACGCCCCCACTCTGTCCAGATCCAGATCAGTTTCAAACTGAAGCACACGCGAACCATCCTCCATGACCTCGAGCACCTCACCTTGGACGCCGCCCACCACCAACCGGTGCCCAACCCGCATCTTGCGGCCGGGTTTCACCATGCTCGTCCAGCGACCGGCACTCAGCCGCTCCAGCAATAAAAGCTCGATCTTGCGGTCATCGGAAAAAACGCGCGCAGGGATCACTCGCGCGTCATTCATGACAAAGAGATCGCCGGGTTGGACGTAGTTCAAAATATCCACAAACCGGCGATGCTCGATTTCCCCGGTGGCACGGTGCAGGACCAGCATGCGCGACTGGTCGCGGCGCTCCGGGGGATATTCCGCAATCAGCGAATCGGGAAGTTCGAAATCGTAGTCAGACAACCGATGACTCATTTGGCCATTTTTGCGGGATCCATACCGCAGCGTTGCGCGGCGGATTCCACCAGCTCAGCGACCCTAGATTTCAATCTCGACGCCCGGTAGCCGATCCAAAACGAAAACAGGATGTAGGGAACCCACAGCCAAAGCTCGATGGTGGCGCTGAAAAATTGCCGGTAGAGCAGTATCGGCAGCAAAATGGAATGGAAGAGCACTGTGGTGATCACGGGCTTGAAGGCAAGGCGCACCCGTGTGAGGCATTTCTGACCGCCGTGGTATTCGGTGACGGCACGCAGCTTGAGCATCCACCAGAAGTTTCCATAAATCTGCGCGTCCCAGCTTTTCCAGCCGGTATCCATCGAGTAACTCCAGCCATTTTTTTCCAGTGTGGCGAAGATCTCAGTTAGTAGTTTCTCCCGGTCCACCAGTGTTTCGCTCCACAACACCATGCGGCTGCTCGATCCGCCGTGTCGCATTTTCTGAAATGGCTCTTCCTGGGATGTGATGACGTCAAGGGGGGTGCGTTTCACCCGCAGCCAGGTGAAGTAGCGGGCCCATCCGCGCATCAGCGGCTGGACGAGTGCGAGGAAAGCAACCAACAATCGCGCCACCGCAGTGTCATGCTTCGGTTCTATGCGCGCACGCATCATCGATCCCAGCGCCACCATAAATGTGCCGCCAAACATCAAGTAGGGCACGATGCGGATGCCTTCCACGCCGACCGACAGCACCAGCATGAACACGGTGAGCGCTACCCATTCGATGCTTCGCAGATAAGCAGCTAGCTCGGATTGCGGAGCGGGATAGATGGATTGAAACAGTCCAGACCCAAGGACGCCGTGATAGATCTGGGTGCGGTTGAGAAACCACGAGAAGCCCGACGAGAGCGGCTCGTAAACACGCCCCTTCCAGCGGGCGTTGCCTGTAGGTCCGAAGAAGATAAGATGTTTGAAGCGCAACATGGACTCCGCCTCGCCGTATCCTTTTTGCTGGTTAAAAAATGCTTTGAGGGTGAATCGGCGGTAGTGCCAGACCACTGCGGACGGGCTGAAGGCAATCACCCCGCCCTCCTGCTGAAGGCGCCAGCAGAAATCCACGTCATCGCCTGCTTTGCGATAGCGGTCATCGAAGCCGCCCACTTTGTCGAAAGCCCAGCGGTGAAAGGCCATGTTGCATCCAGGGATGTGCTCAGCGACGACGTCTGTGAGCAACACATGGCATGGGCCGCCGGGCGAGGCTGATACACAGGCCTGGATCCAATCCTTGGCAGGCGGAGAAATATTGGGTCCGCCCACCCCGGCGTAATCCCCGCTCAAAAGCGTCCCCACCAAATAGTACAACCAGTCCGGCTCGGGCATGCAGTCGGAGTCCGTGTAAGCAATGATCTCGCCCGTGGAGGCTGCGGCACCCACGTTGCGTGCGTAACTCAGCCCCATATTGACTTGCTTGATATTAACGATATTCGGAAATTTTGCCGCAATCTCCTGCGTGTTGTCCTTGGAGCCATCGTCCACCAGCACCACTTCGTAATCCGGATAATCAATGTGCGAAAGCGCTTCCAGACAGGACTCCAGCGTTTGCGCTCCATTGTATGAACACACAATGATGGAGACTTTGGGATACGATTCCAACTTCACATGACGGGTGATGGAGCCAGGCGCACTGAAGATGCCGGAGATCACCTCCCACGCTTTTTTAGGTGAGCGATCAGCCCGTACCAGGCCGAATGCCCAGTCGGTGATCAACACCCCACCAGTGAACCATTCATCGGTCCATGAGAAAAGTATGGTGCCTGCCAGTCCTCCGCGCACGACACTTTCGACATGCCAGCGCAACATCTCGGCCTGTTCCTCCTCGGTATGCCGGATCGTGTCCATGCCGAATTCACCCGTGATCAACGGGCGGTCACCGGCGATATTTTGTAGCCTTGCCAGGTATCGATCAAAGTCGTCCTGACTGTGCAGATAGACATTATAGCTGACAAAGTCGGCATTTGAAGGAACGAGAAACTCGGTGGGCGGGTAAGTCGCGTAGGAGAAAAGTGCGCCGGGATCCACACGGCGTCCCCGGGCGATGAGTTCTTCGACAAATTCCGTGACCTTTTGCACGCCCAGCCAGCGCACCATGGAGCTCGGAATTTCGTTGCCTACGTAATACCCGAAAATGGCGGGGTGGCCTGCATTCGCTGCGACTCCATTGGTGATGGCATCGATCACGGACTTGCGTACTTTTTTGTCACGCAGAAACTCCACATGCTGGGTCCACGGGATCGAAACCAGCACACGCACGCCATGTTCGATGCAAAGATCGAGGAACCACTTTGGCGGCACATGGTAAATGCGCACCAGGTTCACTCCTCCAGCAGTCATTTGCAGCAGATCCTCGCGCACCCTTTCCGGCGTTGGCAGAAATATGCCGTCGTCAGCGGGTTCGAATGGACCGTAAGTGACACCTTTGATGAAAAACTTACGCGCGCCCTCAAAGAAAAATTTCGAGCGCACGACGATGCGTTCAAATGACTGGATGTCGGCTGTTACAGGCTTTTCGCTGGTCTCAATTAAACTGCTGCTCATTAATGGACGCATCATTAGCTAGCCTTTGAGTGCGTGTAAAGGTGGATGCTGCGCTGCAGTAATCAGCGGGTCCATCTCCGAATGTTTCAAAGTGGGCATCAAGAAATCGCAAATTGTGGTACGGGCTTCCAGCCTGCGAACTCTGCGTTCCGACGGCAGGCAGGATGCCCGCACCACAAGGATTGCAACTTTGGGAGATGCGCCCCACTCACAGTCTTTCCTGGCCGGTACTCTTTGCAAGGACTGCTGGTCGGGATGCGGTTTGCAGGTGTGTGAGAGCGATGGCCATGGCGTCTGCCGCGTCGGGCGGCGGAGTCTCTGTGAGCTCCAACA
>JBGTCP010000550.1:0-3589 GCA_041748815.1 Chthoniobacterales bacterium | reverse complement strand
TGCAAGCATGGTCCAACTCTGGGACAATCCCGATCTGTCTCACCCTGTCCGGCAAACGCGCATCGCTTTCAGCGGTTCGCGTGTGCGCGGTGCAGATGCCGTGTGGCGGCCATTTGCCGCGCTTGGCTGGCCGGCTGACTTCGGCTGGCTAGGAGCCTATCTCGCGTTCTACCTGCCACCCTTCTTTTTCCTCCGATGGCTGTTACGACTGCCATGAGTGCACAGAGAATGATCTGGATTTTCCGCCACGGACTGCGCGCGGATTGGCTCACGGACTTCGATCCGGCGATGGTCCATGCGAAGGATAATGACATCGCACCGGCGGGGGTCGAACAATTTGAATACTGCGCCGACTATCTCGCGGGACAGCCCGTGGACGAAGTTATCTCATCGCCCTACCGCCGTTGCGTTCATTCGGCGGATATCATTGCCCGTCGGCTCGAACTCCCGATCCGCATCGAGAACGGCATTCATGAGTCCCACGGCGGCGAGCCTCCCAGCCTTGTGCCCCTTGCCGAACTCCAGCGCGACTACCCGCACATCGATACCGCGACGCCATCGTTGTTCGAATTAGCTACAAACGAATCAGAGGCAGAATCACGGCTGCGTGGCGGACGCGTGCTTTTTGAACTCCTGGACCGCTGGCCCGGCAATCTCTGCATCGTAAGTCACGGCAACCCGATCGTCGGCATGCAGGATGCGCTCACCCCCGGCTTCAAGCGCCAGGGAATGCGCTGCGGGCATTTCTCGCGTTTCGACCTCACCCCCGACGGCTGGATCGCCGCCATCCCCTACTCGCTTGATCACCTCGGCCCGGTCGACGCATCCGCGATGCGCCATGTCGATTGGAACCCCGCCGAAGAATCCACACGACTCGCCACCTGGAACCCCACTGAAAAATGAAAAACCATCTTCTCCCGCTCCTCGCCCTCACTACCATGCCCATGCTTCACTCCGCCGAACTTCCGCCGGATTCCGAATACGTTGTGGTCAACGAACAGGGCCACCTCTCGGTCAATGGGGAACGCGAACGCTACTGGGCCGTCATCGGCCAACTCTACCACACACCCGATCTGAAGGACGGCGACTCCGCCGAAGAGCGCACTTCCAAAATCGAGACAGCGCGGCGCGGAACCGACGTCCTTATCCAGCGCTACGAAGATCTCGGATTCAACGGCGCCCGCCTCTGGGCCACACCGGAAAATCCGGGAGCCCCGCGCGCCGGCGAGCAAGTCGATTACACGAAGGGCGACGGCTCCCCAACCGATTCACTCGATTATTTCATCGCCCGCGCCAAGGAAAACGGGATGCGCATGTGGTTCGCCGGGCTCAACCGGACCGGGCAGGTTGGACCGGATGATGTGGGCGTCATCGACGACCCCGACACCGAAGCGGCATGGCGGGAAGCGGTGGCCGAATTCGAAGGTCGCGGGCGCGATATCCGCAATAACCTGGCCCGCATCTGGGACCCGCGCATCCAGACCCTCGGCATTCAACGCATGGAGGGCATCGCCACCCACCTCAACCAGCACACCGGGCTGCGCTACTGCGACGACCCCGTATTCGCTGTCTGGGAGCTCTCGAACGAGGAATGGTGGATGCGCAAAATGCTGGGCGGACGCTGGCAAGAACTCCCCGCATATTTCCGCAACTCACTCATCGCGAAATGGAATGACTACCTCCGTGAAAAATACACCGATGACGAGCAACTCGCTGCGGCATGGGATGGGCTGCTGGACGGCGAAAGCATCACACGCGGCACGATTCTCTTCGCTCCGATGACCGGTGCCACGCCTGCCGCAGTCTCGATCAATGACGCCGGCAACCATGCAATCGAGGCCGTGCAAGCTATGGCGCAAGAGTACGGTCGCGACGATTTCTCGTGGCAACGCGGGGCCGATGTGATCGAGTTTTTGCTCGGCATCCAAATGGCGCACAAGCGCACCGAGGCCGCCGCGTTGAAATCCTGGGGCAAGAGCACCGCCCTCTCGCCCCTCATTTACGACACCGGCATCGGCTACGAAGTTCACTCGCAGTTCATGCACCAAAATGCCGACGCAGTGGCACACGATGCTTACATCAACGGTGTGGGCCGCGTCGTCCCCGACTCCGCTATTGAAGAAACCACCACCCCGCTCATGCGCCTTCAAAAAACCATTGAGCAGGAGCGCCAGGCCCCGAATCGCGGGCGCTGGAATAACTGGCTCTTAAAACCACCCGGCATCGCACAGGGCGTCCCATGGCTTGAGATTGGCAAGGTTGAGGGCAAACCATTCCTTTGCTACGAAACGCAAATCCAACAGCCCGCCAAATACCGCGCAGACTTCCCGCTGCGGCTAGCCGCACTCGCCGCCATTCAAGACTGGGACTTTGTTTCCTGGCATTACTTTGGGCCGGTTCACGATGCCGGCACCGATCCCCGTCCCTTCGACCGCAAGCTCGACGTCACCACCGGCGGCCATCCGCAGGGCTACCACTACACCTTCGATGAAGTTCAAAACGCCATGATGCGCGCTGCCGGACACATCTGGCGGAGCGGGGGCCTCAAGCCTGCCCCGAACCCCACGAAGTTCATCTACGGCCGCAAGAGCCTCTACGATCCGGCGACGATGGATTACGCCGGGAGTTATGGAATGACCGGCATGGACATGTTGCAGACGACCTACCAATACGGCACCCGCCTGGAGATCGATCCCGACCGTGACGATAATGAGGTCATCGGTCCCGTGGTGAGCGTCGATGCCCGCAATACTCACAATCCGTACACGCCCACGCCCGAGATCACCTTCGACTGGAAAAAAGGCTCGCTCGTTTACGATGCGGAGGCCGGGGTCGCCTTTGCAGGGTTGCTCGCGAACCACGACGCGAAGTATGAATTCACCAATGGCGTCACACTCGACGGCGTGAAAATTCACCACCCGGAAGGCATTTTCGAGACCGTCCCTGATGACGAGTTGTATGTCGCGTTCGCGCTCTACTCGACCGACGGCCAACCGCTCGACAAAGCAAAAACGGCCTCACTTTCACTCGTCAGCACCAGCTTCAATACCGACTTCTACCTCGGCCAAGGCGGCGACGATCCCCATCGGGCAGGTGATCTCCCCGTCCTAGTCGCACGCGTCGAAGCCACTGTTGCCGCACCACAGATCGACGGCATGCGCTACACCCTCCGCGACTGGCACCTCCAGGAAATCGGCTCCGGCACCGTCGCCGATGGCAAGCTACACATCCCCGCCGATCAACCAATCTTCGTGATCGAGTTTGAGCGTTGAGAGGATTGTTGCGAAAATTCAGGCCAGCGGTGGGGAGCCGCCCCAATTTTCCAGTAAAGTTCGAATAGTTAGCACATTTGATTGCCATACATCCCGACTTATAAGTATTCAAGAATCATGCCTTATAAACGACTCCCGAGCCTTTGCTTTAGGCCACGTATCGAAGCAGATATTTTCTTACTCCCGAAGCGTAGCTGCCTGCAGGGATCTATTTCAAATTAGTAACGAACAGCCGGGTTGTTCTCTGATTTTTCATGTTTGTCGATCAAAGCTTCTAACCCCACTTCGCGGACTGGAGGCCAAAATCAACTAATTTC
>JBGTCP010000549.1:0-4833 GCA_041748815.1 Chthoniobacterales bacterium | reverse complement strand
CGGAAATCGAGCCAACGTGGATTGTCGATGCCGTAAACTTCACGCGCCACCCAGCACGCTGTAAATGTCGGCTCTTCTTCTGGAGGAACGGTTTCAGAATTTAAAACTGGAGATTTTGTATTTTTCATAGACGTAGTGGTTATGTTTGAGGATCAAAACGAGCGTTTGCTCATGCGTAATGTCAGTTCCATGGAGAAACGCACAAGAGTCTTCAGAAGCTTGTGCGGGCGGAGCCAGTGCGCGATGGATTCGCCACGGCTGAGGTAAAGGTTGCGGAACCACGATGGCGAATCCTCACGCATCCATGCCCGGAAATCGAGCCAGCGGGGATTGTCTATTCCATAAACCTCACGCGCCACCCAGCAATCTACAACTGGTGGTTCCAGATCAGTTGGAGGAACGGTTTCAGAAGTGAATACCGGAAGTTCGTTCGTTTTCATAGTAAGTAGGAGCGTTGAATAACCAGAACGAAATGATTAGATATCAAGCGCATGGTAGATTGTCCACCCCTGATTCCGGGTAGAACAAAAAAAATCATACGCAGTTAGAAGCCTGCCGGAAGTGGCTATACCGCCGCGCATTAACTTTAGTGAAAATTGGCCACGTCAAATCTGTTTCAAGCGTGCAGGGGCTGCCAGCCTGTTATCCCTGCGATCTGGAGATCGCAGCTACTGGCTCGGCAGCGATTGGTGCCACTTAATCAAAATCCCAAAACTTGATGCGCGGCCGTATAAAGACCGTTATTTAGAGGTGCTTGGCGGTGCACCGTCGGAAACCGGAACGGTTGAGGTGCCGCGCAGCGGATCTGGAAATGTGTCTTCGTAATCTGTGGCCAAGCCTGTGGCGCGGTCCAACTCGGCAACCGCCGTCACATAATCAAACCGTGCTTCCAGCTCCGTGATCTGAGCGCGGGTGCGGGAGACACGCGCGTCCAGAACTTCCAATTGGGTGCCGGCTCCCGCAGCAAGCCGCTCCCGCGCGAGACGCAGAGCCTCATCCGCCGACTCAATCGTGAGCAACTGGCTTTGCACCAGCTCCTCCGCTTCGATGATGCGGCTGATTGCAGACTGCACCTCGAGCTTCACCTGCCGTTCCGAGTCCTCATAATTGACCTGCGTCGTCTCCAGCCTTGCCCGTGCCTGCTGCAGACGCCCCGAGGTTTCAAATCCGTCAAAAATGTTCCAGCTCCCCCGCACACCGAGGAACCATCCGCGCAAGTTGTCGGAGAGATCGTCGCTGGCTTGATCGCTGCGCACTTCATATCCACCTACGGCACTGAGGCGGGGTTTATACCCTGCAGCTGCGATTTTGATCTGCTCGACTTCCTGCAGGATCGCCAGGCGTTGAATCTTGAGGAATGCACGCCGCTCCAACGCGAGATTGATGGAGTTCTCCAGGTCAATTTTGCCCGGCTCGTAAATCATCCTGCCGGTGAGATTAAACGGGAGGGTGGCGATCCCGGAGCTTTGAAAGTCAATCCCAAGCAACTTTGCCAGCTCGAGTTGCGCAATGCGATAGGAGTTCCTGGCACGAATGAGCAATGGCCGCGCGTTCGCCACCTCGACCTCGGCACGCAACACATTGAAACGCGGGACTGTGCCAGCTTCGAAGCGGTTCCGTTCATCCGTGAGTTCACGATTGAGGAGCTCGACCGATTCCTCCTGCACCCGGATAAGAGCTTCCGCCAGCAACACCTGATAATACTGCCGCCGCACATTTTCCAACACGGTATCGATAGTCTCACGCAGGGAATAAAAGCTGGATTGTTTTGCCAGGCTCGCAAACGTGAGGGCCGCCCGCACCTGACCGCCAGAGTAGAGCAACTGCTCACCTTCGATGGCCACACGCCACGATTGACTCTGGGAGTTGCCGAATCCTGAACGGTTGTTTGTGAGACTCTCCGCTTGTTGGTCATAGGAGCTCGCGAGCGCCGCGCGTGGCAATGCCTGCGCACGCACTTCCACCACTTCACCCTCCGTGCGCAAAATTTCTTGCTGTGCCGCGAGGATGGACGGGTTTTGACGCATCGCAATTTCCACAGCCTCATCGAGACTGAGAGTCATCACTTCCTGCGCCGTCGCTCTCGTGATTACAAAGACGAAGACTGCGAGGGCCATGGCCAAAAAAGAAAATTTCTTCATATTAGAATGGTGGCATTCAGCGCAGCTCGCGGACCACTGGCCTGTTATACGCCTCCGCACTTGGATCCAGCGCAGTAGCTTGAAACTTTTTGAAAAATTTGCAGAGCAGCCTTGCTTTCGGTCGCAGTGAGAGCCTCCAGCGCTGGGGCAAAAGTCGCTGCAATATCCGCTTTGACTTTTTTGATAAACCGGGTGCCTTTCGGCGTGATGCTTATCAAAACTTTGCGACGGTCTTTTTTGTCATGCTCGCGTTGCACATAACCAATCAAACGCAACCGGTCCACCAATCCCGTGGAGGCCGCAGTGGTGTGATGCATCATTCGCGAGATCGAGGTCATCGTGAGCGCCGGGATGCCATCCAGATGAGTCAGCAACAGAAATTGGGAAAATGAAATTTCGCTGCGCGTGAGCTCGCCGGTCACCTTCGCCAGATAGGCTGCCTGAATAGCCAGGACAGCAGAAGCAAGTTCTAAAGCTTCGGGAGAAGCAGCGGATAGTGAGTGGTCTGAATAAATGGCCATTTGCCGCTCTAAGCTATGCTTCAACGTCCATCTGTCAAGCACCCCACCACCATTTAATCACATTGTCACTCAACGGAAACTAAATAACAAATTAAACAAATATTTTAGATAAGTTGAATAGATTGTGAAAATTTTCACAAAGTCTGCTTCCTGCAAAGAATGAATGGCGTATATTAAAATGAAACCATCATTCAATATGAAAATGTTAAATACCAGTGATCAAAGTAAAGGCCCCGCCCGTGTGGTTGTGATCGGAGGAGGGTTTGGTGGACTTACAGTGGCACAGGGATTAAAGGACCCCCGGGTGAGTGTCACCATCATCGATCGCACCAATCACCACCTCTTCCAACCGCTTCTTTATCAGGTAGCAACCGCCGGTCTCTCCCCGGCGGACATCGCCAAACCGATCCGCTCAATTTTGAAAAAACGGAAAAATGTGCGCACCATTATGGGCGAAGTGGAATCCGTAGATACCGATGCGAAGATCGTACGCACAACAGACCGCGAATTTGAATATGACAAACTCGTGATCGCAGCCGGTGCGAGGCACTCTTACTTCGGCAACCACAAATGGGAAAAATATGCACCCGGTCTGAAAAGCCTGGATGACGCATTGGACCTGCGCCGCCGTATCCTGACAAGCTTCGAGGTGGCAGAAAACGCCAGCGACCATGAGGCCAGAGTCCAGGCACTCACCTTCGTTGTGATCGGAGCCGGGCCCACCGGCGTGGAGATGGCGGGTGCCATCGCCGAACTGGCGCGATTTACCCTCACGGAGGAGTTCTCTGAAATCGATCCCGGAGAAGCAAAAGTGATACTTTTGGAGGGTGGTCCCCGTGTGCTGCCCATGTTTCATCAGACCTCGTCGGCCCAGGCTGCCGTGCATCTCAAAGAACTTGGCGTCGATGTGCGCCTCAACGCGATTGTCACCAGTGTGAACGAGAATTCGGTGGTTGTCGGCGGTGAGACGATTCACACACGGACCATTGTCTGGGCAGCCGGCAATGAAGGCTCACCGCTTGGCAGAATGCTGGGTCTCGAGTGTGATCGCGCGGGCCGTGTGTATGTTCAAAAAGATCTCACTGTGCCGGACCATGAGGACATTTACGTGATCGGGGATATGGCCCATTTTGAGGGCGATGACGGACGGCTGCTTCCCGGCGTTTCACCCGTTGCGATCCAACAAGGCAAGCTCGTAGCGCGCAATATCGAGCGCTCGCTGGATCACCGCAATCCGCTTCCATTCAGCTATGTGGATAAGGGCAGCATGGCCACGATCGGCCGTCATGCTGCCGTTGCGGAGATTGCGGGAGTGAAATTCGGCGGCTTCACGGCATGGCTTGGCTGGTTATTCGTGCACCTCATTTTCCTCGTGGGTTTTCGAAACCGTGTGGCGGTATTCTTGCAATGGGCCTATGCGTACTTCACCTACGGACGTGGCGCGCGGCTGATCAGCAGTACCAAAAAGACCCAGCCGGAGCCAGTGACATTATAAGCCCCACTCTCCAACAGCGGCGAGAAAGATCCAAATTATCCGGGGATTTACAAGCAGGGTTTCCGGCTGGTTGACGTAACGCCGGGGTAATCTGTCACCGTGCGTCAGGAATCCACGGCCATCGGCTGTTTCCTCTATCTGAACGAAGATTGGTCAGACATTCATGTAGCCACCATCAACCACCAGGTCGGCAGCGGCGGTTTTCTCGCTGAGACGGAGGCGGCGGTATGATTTGGAATCTGTGTTCCTAGGATTACTGTGATTGAGTTAGTTTTATATTTCCAAATCCAAAACGACCTTGGGTAATTTTTGAGGCTTGCGCAAGGTCATTTTTTACTTTTTGATAAAAAACATGGCGAGACCCCGAACGTTCGATGAAGAAGAGGTTTTAGAGAGGGCTACCCGCTATTTCTGGAAGCACGGCTACCATGACAGCGCTCCTGCTAAGATCGCGGCAGATTGTGGACTCCATGGACCCAGTATCTATAACGCCTTTGGTAAAAAAAAGGAACTGTTCGCGAGGGTTCTCGTTCACTACGTCGATACAGTGAGCGCTATCGCAAACAGGTGTATGGATGCCAAGATCTCTCCGACTGACAAGCTGGAAGCGTTCATTGGAGCTCTCTGCGGTGTCGCCTGTGACCCCGATCTCCCCGGAGGGTGTCTACTGGTCAAC
>JBGTCP010000548.1:0-4109 GCA_041748815.1 Chthoniobacterales bacterium | reverse complement strand
GAAAACGTTGGCAGTGTTCATGACGAGATTGCCGCCGCGTGGCATGGCGTCGCGGGAATTCACTGCCATGTTAACAATGACCTGCTCCATTTGGCCAGGGTCTACTTTAATGCTTGCGAGGTCGGGATCCAGCTTCGTGGTAAGGGCGATATTTTCGCCGATGAGGCGGGTGAGCAGACGCTGCAGGCTTTGCAGAGTGCTGTTGAGGTTGACCACTTTGGCCTGAACAGGTTGCTTGCGGCTGAAAGCAAGCAATTGTTGAGTAAGTGCCGCGGCGCGCAAAGCGCCTGCGTGGATTTCCTGCGCATCACGTAACAAGGGCGAATTGTCTTCAGCCCGCGCGACGATGAGTTCGCTGTAGCCAAGAATTGCAGTGAGGATGTTGTTAAAATCGTGCGCAATTCCTCCGGCAAGCTGGCCGATGGCCTCCATTTTCTGCGACTGACGCAGCTGAGCTTCGAGATGTTTGCTCTGTGTGGTGTCACGGGAAAGACACACCAGCCCGCTCACGTCACCATCAGGCCCGCGAAGTGGGATCTTAGTGGTAGTACTCCAGTAGGGTTTGCCATCGATGCCGCTGTGGCTTTCCTCACGCCCCAGCACCATTTCACCGGTCTCCATGATTTTCTCATCTTCGAGCATGAGCTGCGTTGCACGCTCGGAGAGGAAAAAATCCTTTGGGCTTCGGCCTTCGATTTCGCCGGGTGTGTTCATCTGCAAATTTTGCGCATGCACCGGGTTACTGAGCAGATATTCGCCTTTGCGTCCTTTCACATAAATGCTCTCCGGCCAATGATCGATGAGGGTGCGCAGCATATTGCGTTCACGCGCGAGCAATTCCTCAGCGGCTTTGCGGCGGGATATCTCCTCCACAGTGCCTTCGAAATAGAGCAACTCCCCCAGATCGTCGCGAACTGCCCGCGCATTCTCGGAAATCCATATTACCTTGCCGTCTTTGCGATACACCTGCGATTCAAAACCCTTAACGTAATCGCGGCGGGTCAAAATACCCAGGAACTCGTCCCGACGCCGGGGCTCCACATAAAGCTGTGACCGTATGTCTGTGAGATCCTCAATCATCTCGCCGGGAGATTCGAACCCATACATGCGGGCAAGTGCGGGGTTCACTTCGATAAATCTCCCCTGCACACTGCTTTGAAAAATTCCCTCCACGGCATTCACAAAAATGCTTTGATATTTACGCTTCGCGTGGCGCAGCTCCGATTCCGCAGCTTTGCGGGCCGTGATATCCGAGATAAAGCCTTCGAGCTCGACGACATTTCCATCATCATCAGTGACAAGGATCCCTTGTTCCCAAAACCATCGGTGTTCGTTCTTACGGGTGAGAATGCGATATTCCACCAGATAACCGGAGCGCGATTCCATTGCTTTGGTGATACTCGAGAGGACTGTGTTACGGTCGGCAGCATCAATGAGCTCGTGGAAGGTCTGCCCATCATTTGACGTCAAGTCTCCGGGCGCATATCCAAGTAAACGCTCGCTGGCCCTGCTCATGTAAATGACCGGGAAATCTTCGTCAGTGCTGCGGCGATACACGATACCCGGCAGGCTGTCGACCAACGCGGTGGAATGCGACAAAGCATCTGCGTTGTCACGGAAACTGATAATGTTAGAAGCTGGATTGGTCACTAGCAAAAGTGAAAAGCAGATTACATGCCATCAAATGGCAATTTTTAGCGAAATTTAGGTTCCGCGATCTTTGATGAGGGGAGGATCGGCCGGGTGAGCAGAGTTCGCAGCTTGACGCTACGATGTATTTGGATGCTGATGGCAGCTGGGATTATGACGCTGGCTGAGATATTTTATTCATTGCAGGGGGAAGGGATGCTGGCGGGCATGCCCAGCGTCTTTGTGCGCACTTCCGGCTGCAACCTGCGCTGCGCCTGGTGCGACACGCCCTATGCCTCGTGGCACCCGGAAGGAGAATCGATCACAGTGGAATCTGTGGTTGAGAAAGTTAAAAACTTTCCCGCCCGTCATGTGGTGCTCACTGGCGGCGAGCCCATGGTTGCTAAAGATCTTCCGGCGCTGGCATCGGAGTTGGCTAAATGTGGTTATCACATCACGATCGAAACCGCGGGGACGATCCCGCCTGACGGCATCCGATGCGACCTCGCATCGATCAGCCCGAAACTCTCCAACTCAACGCCGGCTCCTGGAACCATATCTGAGAGCTGGATTCAACGCCACGAATCCACGCGACTCCAAGTCCCCGTGCTGCAGGAATGGATCACTAAGTATCCCTATCAGCTCAAATTTGTTGTCTCCGGGGCGGATGATCTTGCGGAGATCCGCGAGCTGCTCGACGCACTGGATCCCGCGATGGATCGCTCCAACGTGCTCCTCATGCCCGAAGGGACGGATGTGGAAACGCTTCGATCCCGGCAGCAATGGCTGGTGCAAGTCTGCCTTGAGAATGGCTTTCGTTATTGTGACAGGTTGCACATTTCACTTTTCGGCAATACTAAAGGAACCTGACATCCATGCCATTCCGAATCTGTAAATCTTTTGAAATCGAAAACGGGCACATGCTTAGCAAGCATCCCGACAAGTGCAAATTCCCGCACGGGCATTCGCGCAAGGTGGAAGTTGTCTTTGAAGCCCACTCACTGGACCGGCGTGAGATGGTCTGCGACTTTAAGGCTATTAAAGAAATGATTGGACATTACCTCGACAGGTTTGACCACGCCATGTGCATCAATACCGCTGACCCGCAATACACTGCACTGCACGAGGTCTACGGAGATCAAATCATCGGCTTCGAGAATCTTGACCCGACCACCGAAGTGCTGGCTCAACATTTTTTCCGCGAAGCCAAATCCGCTCTGGCTGCCGCGATCTCATCATCCACGACAACCTATCCCGTAAGTGATGGAGTCCGCCTCTCATCGGTGCGAGTCTGGGAGACGTCCTCGTCGTGGGCTGAGTACTCGGAGTAACCTCCGCTTTCATCATGAACTCACCTAAAGGAAATCTGGCCCTGGTGCTACATGCGCATCTTCCATTTGTGCGGCATCCCGAGCACGAGCAATTTCTCGAGGAAGACTGGCTCTATGAAGCGATCACAGAGACTTACATCCCTCTCATCGATGGCATGCAACATATGGTGAGAGACGGCGTGGATTTCCGCATCACAATGTCAGTCACTCCGCCGCTGTGCGCCATGCTCCGCGATGAACTGATGCAAACGCGTTACGTGCGGCATCTTACACATTTACTCGCTCTGTGTGAAAAAGAAGCCGCACGCGTGGCGCAGGATAATGAACTGCGTCCCGTGGTAGCACTTTACCAGGAGAAGCTTACTCGATGCCACGAGCTCTTTGTCAATGAGTGGAAGTGCGAAATCCTGCCGCAGCTCAAAACACTGCAGGAGCAAGGCGTTTTGGAAATCATCACCTGCGCGGCCACGCACGGATTCCTTCCGCTCATGCAACAATTCCCGGAAGCGGTGAGGGCACAGCTTTTGATCGCCCGCGATGACTACCGCGAATGCTTTGGCCGTGATCCCGTCGGCATCTGGTTGCCGGAATGCGCTTATTTCTCAGGCCTCGACGCGCTTTTGCAGGAGGCAAACATCCGATGGTTCATTCTTGATGCTCACGGGCTGATGTTCGCAGATCCCAGGCCGGAGAATGCTATCTATGCGCCGATTTTCACGCCTTCGGGACCCGCCGCTTTTGGTCGCGACCGGGATTCCAGCCGCCAGGTGTGGAGCGCCGAGGAAGGATATCCGGGCGATCCGGCCTACCGCGACTTTTACAGGGACATCGGCTTCGATCTGAGCAAAGACTACCTTGCGGAAAATCTTACTCCAACCGGTGAGCGGAAATTCACCGGCCTCAAATATCATCGCATCACGGGAAATGTGGGTCCGAAGGAAATTTACAATCGTGCCTGGGCGATGGCAGCTGCGGATGCGCATGCCGGACATTTCATGCAGAGCCGTGTGGATCAATTCCGCCAGCTCAACGAAGCCTTGCCCTGCCCGCCGATCATCCTGAGTCCTTTTGACGCCGAGCTCTTCGGGCATTGGTGGTTCGAAGGGCCCGAGTTCCTTGAGTTGTTCATCCGCAAATCCGTCTACGATC
>JBGTCP010000547.1:0-3530 GCA_041748815.1 Chthoniobacterales bacterium | reverse complement strand
TTTCGCATCAAGAAAGCGGGACAATTCATCCAACCCGCGCTGGCGTTTCTCAGCCATGGAAATCCCCAACCCCGCGATTTTGCCGAACATCGCAACAATCGTCATCAGGTCGAGTTCGCTTATTGTTGAGCGCATTGTTATTAGGAACCCTAATCATCCGCCCCACCCGCGCACAAGATAAAATTTGCCTGCACAAACCAATAAAATGCCGCCCCCCCGTTTTTGGGGGGTTGTCAGATTTCTCGAGGTTCAGATACACGAATGCTGTCTTTTCTGGCAATGCAACCACAGGCCACAACTAACAAACTAAAACAACCTCGTCGATAGACATTATCTCTGTGTCAAAAACCACAAGCAACCGACCTCACTAAGAAAGCGCAACCATTACCATGAAACGATCATCCTTTGCCAAAGCCACTAAACTTTCCATTCTGATCGGCTTTGCCGTTGCGACTACGTCCCTACCGACGGGGGCTGCGGATACGGTCGGATTCTGGAACTTTAATAATTAGGTAATTCTTCCTACAGACACTCCCTGCGCAACCCTCTAGCCTCACTCCTGTTTTGATTCACACCCTCTACATAATCCTACACCACAGAAGCGGCTTTTCCTCCCCGCAACCTGCCAGACCAATGAAAACACCAACCCGTTTCAATTCTGTCTCGAATCTTTCCGCAGCCATTATCCTTCTTGGCGCCATTGCATTGCCCTTGAGACCGGCTTTCGCGGGTTCAGCCACCTGGCAAAACACCAGCGGCGGCAGTTGGTTTACTAGTACGGACTGGTCCGGAGGCGCCGAGCCCACTTCGTCCGACAATGTTTTCATCGCGACCGAGGGGGTGGTGAGGGTCCAAGGTGGAACGGCCGAAGCATTGGAGATCGACGTCTCTCGGGTTCGTGACGACGGGGGCTACCAACCTGCCCAACTAAATATTCAAGGCGGCGGCACGGTTTCCGTGGGCGGCGGCGAGGGGACGCTCTTTCTGGGGACTCCGGCCAACTCCGACGGAGTGCTTACCATCGGGGGAGCACTTCATCCCATGACTGGTTTCGAGGCCGCAACCTCAGCCGGAATTCTTGATGCTGCGAATGTGGTCACCACCAGTGGTGGATCAATCGCATTCAATCATACGGATTCGAGCTATACGTTTGGTGCGAATATCACCGGCGGACAGATAACGCATTTTGGCCCGGGCAAAACAACCCTCTCCGGGGACGTCCAGGTGGGTTCTTTCTGGATCGCGGACGGGACGCTGGAGGTCACCAAGACGACTTCCGGCTTCGATTCATTGAATATCGACGACGGGGGAGCCTTCTCCGTGAATTCTGGCGGCGATGTGTTCTTGACCCCGTCTCCATATTCACTTTATGCCTCAGTCAATGGACTTCTGGAGGTCACGGGAGCGGGCTCGACCTTCTCCGCGGCATTGTGGAGCATTGAAGTATCGCTGACCGGAACGTTCTCCATTTCCGATGGAGGTGTTTTTACTGGAACGGGCGGACCCATCAGTAACATGGGAATACTTGAGGTGACCGGCACAGGCTCTGTTCTTTCTAACTCCGGCGCTTTGTTTTTCTCCGGAACACAGACAGTTTCCGATGGCGGTACGCTGTCCTCCGCAGCCTCTCTTTTTATGACGGACGGCTCTTTCACCGTGAGTTCGGCGGGAGATGCCACAGTGGCCAGGCTGTTTGTCGAAGGAGGCCTGGTAGAGGTCACCGGTGCAGGCTCGCAATTGAGCATTACCGATGACGAAGCGTTCGATGTCGCGGAGATTGGTGGAACGAGCGGCGCAAGTCTGCTTGTAAGCGACGGCGGGAAGGTCAACTCGGCTACTCCTTTTCTTTTTGTCGGAACTGCGGACGGGACGCAAGGCGATGTCACCGTAACCGGGGCGGGCTCGGAACTGAACGTGGGGGGCATCTATGCCGGTGCCACTGGTGGCGCGAGCACGGCGATGGGTTCCATCGAAGTCACCGATGGGGGGAAGGTGACGGGAAATCAGCTCTCACTAAGTCATGGCACCGTAGTAATCGACGGCGCTGGCTCAGAATTGGCCGTTGGTACCGGACTCTTGTATGTTTCCACCCTTGGTTCAGAAACTGCTTCCTTGTCGGTAACAAATGGCGGTAAATTAGTATCCGGATCTGCGTTCATCGGCGGGAACAGCGGGTCGACAGGCCAAAACGAAGTCCTCATTAGCGGCGCGGGATCCCAATGGAGCGCTGTCGCACAAATCGTTCTTGGTTGGGATACCGGTTCCTCGGGCGAGACAAACTCGCTGACAATTGCCGACGGGGCTGTGGTGGATATCACCCAGCTGGGCTACTCTAATCATGTTATATTTGCTTCCGGAACCTCCACCTTGAATATCGGCACAGGAGGCGCGCCGGGCACTCTGAATACCCTGGATGTGATAGGCAACAACGAGGCTAATGGGACGATCGTTTTCAACCATAATCAGGACGGCTATGTTTTCTCTCCCAATATCAGCGGAAAGGTGAACATCAACTTCGCGGGAACGGGAAGCACGATCCTAACTGGCGAGAACACCCATACTGGGGATACCCTTGTCACAAGCGGCACTCTCTACATCGATGGCGATCAAAGCGGATCTACGGGAGATATCAGTGTGAGCGCCGGCGCTACACTGGCCGGATCAGGAGTAATCGGCGGGAATGTGGAAGTCGCTGGCACGCTGTCTCCTGGCGACAGCTCCGGCTCACTGACCATCGACGGCAACCTCTCCCTGCTCAGCGGGGCAAAATTCCAATTCAGCCTCACCTCAATGCTGATCGTCACCGGAACCGTCTCGCTCGATGCCACTTTCGGCATCGACGACCTGATCGGCTTGACCTCCGCAACCGCCAATGGCACCTACACCCTCATCGACAGCACAAGCACCAACTTCGACCTCGTGGTCATGGAGAACTACGGCGCGGCCAAGGCCTACGACCTCGGCGACGGCAAATTCGCCTATTTCAAGCAAGGCAGCCTCCAGGTAGAAGTCGTCCCCGAGCCCACCAGCGCCCTGCTCATGCTAATGGGCAGCGCTCTCTTCCTCCGCCGCCGCGCCACCCGGTAAATTCGACGCTGTCTGCGACGCTGTTAGTTTGTAATAGTTTAGCTCAGGGGGGAGGTCCGAAGATGGCGTCCTGAGCGGTGGTCGGCGAGTTGTCCAAAAGTCCTCGGAAGACATCTATCAAGAGGTCTCGGGGGCAGTCATGCTATTTTACGATTTTCGGCGGGGAATCCAGGCGGCCTTTGATCTACACCAGGAAGCCATCCATTTCGAAGGAAATTTGCTCAAAGGAAATATTGATCGGCTGGTCAACGGCATGGATGAGCCCACTCTCTGAATCCTTGGCGTGCTTTGCGGACTTGGCGCGAAACCTCCTCCGTTTTGATGCAATCGGCCGCTCCCCCGTTTTTGGGGGGTTGTCAGATTTCTCGAGGTTCAGATACACGAATGATGTCATTTGGGTCAATTCTGCGGGTAAGGGCAAATAATCAAAAGAAATCTGCAAG